>JBEGMG010000273.1:0-2863 GCA_041183165.1 Actinomycetota bacterium
GTTCGCCTCGGGGCGGACCGATCCCGGGCATCCTCTGGTGCGCGATCTCGGCGAGGTCGCGACGGGGATTCTCGGCACGCGACCCGAGGTGTACGCCGCGCCGTACGGATCGGACCTGCGCCTGCTCGTCGGCGCGGGCATCCCCACGGTGCACTTCGGGCCGGGTGAGAGCGCTGCCGCACACGCCCCCGCCGAGTGGGTCGACCTGCGCGAGACGGTTGCCTGCGCCCAGATCCTCGCGGCGTACGCCGTGCGCTTCTGCGGCACATCTGCCTGACACTGCACCCATCGACAGCGCCACCACCAGCCTGTGGACGATGCACATCAGCGCACTCCGGTTCATGCGACGCTCCGGTCATGCCTGCACGCGACTCCTCCCTGCCCTCACGCCCCTGGACACGTGACGACGTGCCGCTCGTGTGGAGATCCGACACATGCGTGGAGATCGGGTGGCCGCCTCGCCAGATTCGCGTGGATGGCGTGGACCACGCGCACATCCGATGGCTGCTCGCCCTCGGCGGGGAGCGCGCACTCGCCGCGGCGCTGACCCTCGGCGCCGGGCAGGGCCTCGACTCCGCCCTCATGCGCCGGCTCCTGGGTGCGGGCGTGCAGACCGGCCTCGTGGACGACGCATCCACTCTCCCCGATTCGCTGCGCGACATCCCCGTGCACATGCGCGACCTCGTCTCCGCCGATGTCACCGCAGCCCGCCACCTCCACGGTGCGACCGCACGGGCGCGTGACGTCATCGACCGCCGGCGCTCCGCGGAGGTGGCCGTCCAGGGAGACGGACCGCTGGCGGACGCCGTGGCACTCATCCTCACCTGCGCCGGCGTCGGCAATGTCGTGCGCGACCAGGCACTGCACTCCGGCTCGAAGCGGCATCGTCGCGGGGCCCGGGATCGTGCCTGCCACGTGCTGTGCGATGCCGCCCACCCTGACGCGGCGGCGGATCAGGACGCGATGGCGCTGGACATCCCTCACCTCGCCGTGGCGGCCACCGGTGTGCGCGCTGTCATCGGTCCGCTCGTCATTCCCGGGCGCACCTCCTGCCTGCGGTGCCGGGATCTGCACCTGGCCGACGCGGATCCGTCATGGCCCCGCGCCGCCGTGCAGTGGTCCGCGCGCACGCCCGGGCCGGTCGCCGCGGGACTGGCCCACCTGTCGGGAGCGTGGGCGGCACTCCAGGTGCTCGCCGTCGTGGATGCGGGTCCGGCGCAGGTGCACGTGCCCGCCATGAACGGCGCCCTCATCGTCGGCCTTCCCGATGCGGGCTTCACCCTGGAGCCGCGGCCGCCTCATCCGCTATGCGGGTGCCTGTGGCCGGAGACCGGCACCGGTAGGGCGCCGCGCGCGAGGGTGGCCGGGGCCTAGGGCGTCTCCGAAGACGCCGCGCGCGCCTCCGCGAGCAGCGCGAGCAGGAGGTCTCCGTAGCGATCGATCTTGTCGGGGCCGATGCCGCTGATCGCGAGCAGCTCGTCCGTGTCGCGTGGCAGTGCTTCCGCAAGTGCCTCCATGGTGGCGTCGGTGAAGATGACGTAGGCCGGCACCTCGCGCTCGCGTGCGCGCTCGAGACGCCACGCGCGCAGGAGATCGACCGTCACCTCGCTCGCTGTCGGCGGGCACGTGCGACAGCGCATACGTGCACGCTCCGCACCGGTGACGAGGCTTCGTCCGCATGAGCGACAGGACGCCGGCTCACGTCGCGTCGCGGGCCGGCTGCCACGGCCCCGACGCACACTGGCCCGAGGGGCGTCCACATCACCACCCGCATCGCCCACCAGGGCGTCGAGGAATCGGCTGGGCTGCCGCGTGGCCCTGCCGCCAGGCTGGCGCGACCGCGACCATGTGAGGAGGAGATGCCGGCGCGCGCGCGTGACAGCGACGTAGAAGAGTCGGCGCTCCTCGGCGAGGGCCTCGGGGGACACGGACTGCGCGTGCGGGATGGAACCCTCGGCGCAGCCGGCGACGACCACCGCGTCCCACTCCAGGCCCTTGGCCGCGTGAATCGTGGCGAGCGTGACTCCGCGGGCCACCGGCGCGTGCTGCGCGGCGGCACGCCGATCGAGCTCGGCGACGAGGCTCGCGAGGTCCCCGCCCTCGGCCCCGTGGGCACTCGCGAGATCGACGATCGAGGCCAGGGACTCCCAGCGCTCGCGCACGGCTCCGGTCGTGCGCGGAGCCTCGGCGCTCCACCCCATGGCGCTGAGGACGGATGCCACCTGCTCGGGTAGTGCGCCGCCCCCTCCCTGACCACTGCGAGCGGCGCCGCGCAGTCTGGTGAGAGCCTCACGCACTTCGCGACGCTCGAAGAAGCGCTCGCCCCCGCGGAGCACCAGCGGGATGCCGAGAGCGGACAGCGACTCCTCGAAGGCGGGCATGAGCGCGTTGATGCGCACCAGGATCGCGATGCCCTCCGGCGGAACTCCCTCGCCGATGAGGGCCGCGATGTGAGCGGCGACGGCGTGAGCCTCGGCGACCTCGTCGTCGAAGTCGCGGACCTCGGGCTCGGGACCGGGACCGCATTGGGAGACGAGGCGGCCAGCGCCGTCACCCGCATCGAGGAGCAGTGCATTGGCCAGGGCAACGACGGGCTCCGTGCTGCGGTAGTCGCGGACCAGCCTGACCTGCGTAGCGCCCGGGAAACGGCGTGGGAAGTCGCGCAGGAAGCGGTCGGTGGCACCCGCGAACGAGTAGATCGTCTGGGCCGCGTCACCCACGACGCAGATGTCGTTGCGTTCCCCGAGCCACAGGTCCAGGAGCCGATGCTGCAGGGGACTGACGTCTTGGAACTCATCGACCGTGAACCACCGATAAGCCGCCCGCACTTCGTCGAGGATGTCGGGTCGCTCCCCCATGAGGC
>JBEGMG010000274.1:0-5531 GCA_041183165.1 Actinomycetota bacterium
GCTCTACCACGGTGACCTCACCTGGATGCGTGGCGGATTCCTCGGCGTCGACGTCTTCTTCGTCCTGTCGGGCTTCCTCATCACGACCCTCATCGTCGAGGAGTACAACCGCTCCGGGCGCATCAACTTCAAGCGCTTCTACCTCGCCCGCGCGCGGCGCCTGCTCCCCGCTCTGCTGCTCATGCTCGTCATCGTCGGCATGCTCGCTGCCTTTGTCTACCGTGACTCTGCCGCACAGTTCCGCGCCGATGCCATCGCGTCACTCTTCTACGTCACCAACTGGTGGTACGTCATATCCGATGCCTCCTACTTCGAGGCAATCGGCCGACCGCCCTTCCTGCAGCACCTGTGGTCACTGGCCGTGGAGGAGCAGTTCTATCTCCTCTGGCCGGCACTGACCCTCATCCTGCTGCGCTGGCGCGGCCGTCGCGGGGTGTTCTACGTCGCCATCGGCGGCGCCCTGGCCTCGACCGCGTGGATGGCCTTCCTCGCGATCACCAACGGCTACCCGCAGGAGGCCGACCCCAGCCGCGCGTACTTCGGCTCGGACAGCCACATCATGGGCCTTCTCCTCGGCGCGGCCCTGGCGATGGTCTGGCGGCCGGGGCGTCTCTCCACCCGACTGACCGCCGGAGCCAAGGCCGTCGTCACCGTCGTGGGCTTCCTCGCGCTGCTCATCGTCCTCTACTTCTTCTGGCAGGTGGGCGAGTACTCCAACTTCCTCTACCGGGGTGGATTCCTCGTGCTCTCCGGGGTCGTGTGCGTGCTCATCGCCGCCGCCAGCCACCCGGGTGCGCCGTTCGGCAGGATCATCGGCACGCAGCCGTGGCGCTACATCGGCCAACGCTCCTACGGCCTCTACCTCTACCACTGGCCCATCTACGTCATCACGCGTCCGGAACTCGATATCCCACTCGATGGTCCGGCACTCCTCGGACTTCGCCTCGGGCTCACCTTCCTCGTGGCCGAGATCTCCTACCGCTATGTCGAGATCCCCATTCGACGTGGCGCCATCGGGGCCTTCATCACGCGGTGGCGGGAGGCCGACCCGGATGAGCGCTCCTACCTCGGCCGGCGCGTGCTCGCGAGCAGCGGCGTCGCCATCGCCGCTCTCGGCCTCATGGGTGCGGGTCTCGCCACGGCGAAGCCTGCCGACCAGGCCATCCCCGCCGACGTCGCGGCGGCCATCGGCATCGATGACGGTGGGCCGACCGAGATCCTCATCGATGATCCCTCCGCCGCCCCCAGCGATGGCGCATCGGCTGACGCGTCACCGGACTCGGGTGCGCCAGACGAGCCGAGCGCACCATCGGCCGATGGTCTCCCCACGAATTCCAACGGCGCGCTCACCGCGATCGGCGACTCGGTAATGCTGGGTATCGCAAGCCAACTCATGGACAAGATCGACGGCAGCAAGGTGGACGCCGAGGTGAGCCGCCAGGCGTCCGGAGTGCTCGAGCGCGTGCAGAAGCTCTCGAAGAAGGGCCTCCTCGCACCCACGGTGGTCATCCACACGGGCACCAACGGCATCCTCACCGAAGACCAGCTGCGCGAGATGCTCGACATCCTGAGCGATCGGGAGCGCGTGGTGGTCGTCAACACCAACGTGCCGCGCTCGTGGATGGAACCCAACAACGAGCTCATCGCCGCGGTCGTCCCGGACTATCCCAACGCCGTCATCGCCGACTGGTACTCGGTGTCCGCAGATAATCCGGAGTATTTCGTCAGCGATGGCACCCATCCGCAGTGGCCCTCGGGCATCAAGGCCTTCGTCCGCGAGATCATGCGCGCGGTCGGCATGGATCCCAACGCCGCCGGCTAGGCGTCGCGCGCGGCCACCAGGCGAAGGAGTGCCGCGGTCACTGCGCCGGGTGATTCCAGTGGAGTGAGATGCCCCGCCTCCGGGATCGGGATCCACATCGCATGCGGCACGGTGTCGAGGATGAGGTCCTGCTCGGCACGAGGACTCATCGTGTCCTCCTCCCCCATGATCACGGCGACCGGCGAGGTGAGCATCGCGATCCCCGCACGGGTGTCCGGGCGTCCCGCCATCGCACGCTGAGCCCAGGCCACGGTGGCCAGAAGGGCGCGATCGAGCACACCTTCTACACGACCGACGATGTCGGGTCGCGCGCCACGCGTGGAGGCTCCGAGCAGCCCGTCGATCATGCCGGCCGACCACTCGTCGCCCGATTCAGCCAGGGCGGCGACGCGCAGGCGGTGCTCCCTCTGCTGCTCGGAGTCCGCCGTGGCCTTCGTGTCGACCAGGGCGAGCGCCGCGACCAGATCGGGCCTGCGCTCGGCTAGACCGAGGGCGACGTAGCCGCCCATGGAGCATCCGACGACGACCGCGGGCCGCTCGCCCAGCAGGGAGAGCATGTCGTCCACGAGCACGCCCATCCTCGGCTCGCAGTCCCCGAGCGGGGCGCTACCGAATCCACGAAGGTCCGGGGCGAGTACGTCGTGCCCCTGTGAGCGAAGCCCGACAGTCACCGCATCCCACATCGAGGCGTCGAAGGGGAAGGCGTGCAGGAGCAGGAAGCGGGCCACCTACGGCATCGCAGACAGGCCGCCATCGACGACGAGGAC
Organism: Actinomycetota bacterium; assembly: GCA_041183165.1. Classification (GTDB taxonomy): domain Bacteria; phylum Actinomycetota; class Actinomycetes; order S36-B12; family S36-B12; genus Mxb001. The sequence continues at coordinate 2,590 of JBEGMG010000274.1, forward strand.
CTGGCCGGTCATGAAGGACGCTGCATCGCTGGCAAGGAAGACCGCAGGTTCGGCGATCTCCTCGACCCGACCCCAGCGCTGCATCGGCACACGACTCAATGCTGCACGCTCCGCGTCGTCGCTCGCGCGAAGGAAGTCGGTGAGGTCCGTCTCGATCCAGCCCGGGACCAGCGCATTGACGCGCACCCCCATCCATGCGGTCTCCACCGCGAGGGACTGCGTCAGGGAGATCAGCGCCGCCTTGGCCGCGCCGTAATGCGCCATGGTCGGGGCACCGCGCAATCCCGCGACGGAGGAAACATTGATGATCGAGCCCCCGCCCTCACCCAGGGCAGGCAGGGACACCTGCGTGATGTGGACGATCGAATCGAGGTTGAGCCGCATCGTCTTCTCCCACCCGCTCATGCGCATCGAAGCGACAGGAGTGGAGAAGGAGTTGCCCCCGGCGTTGTTGACGAGGATGTCGAGGCCGCCCAGGGCTTCGATCGCCTCCGCGGTCGCAGCTCGAGTGGCATCCGCGTCGAGCACGTCGGCCGTGGCAACCACTGCGCGTCGGCCAAGCGCTCGGACCTCCCCGGCGACCCCCTCGAGCAGCTCGGCGTTGCGCGCGAGCACTGCTACGTCGGCGCCGGCGCGTGCGTAGGCAAGCGCGATCTCGCGGCCGATACCCCTCGAGGCTCCGGTGACGAGTGCCCTCCTGCCCGTGAGATCGAAGCTCATAGGTCGGTCCACCTCTCCATTGCTCCCTCGGCCTGAGCCCGCTCGTCAGGCCATTGCCACTGCAGGGGCGCCAGACCCGGACGCATCCGGGCCGTCACCTCAGCGAGCACGGTACGCACCGCCGGTTCCCCGACCCACAGGTGCCCCATCCCGTCGCCTACGACGATCTCCGCACGCGGCACCACGGCGAACCTCTCCCGCGCCGAGTCCGGCTGCAGATAGTCGTCATCCTCCGGCACGAGGCACACGACGGGACAGTCCCGTTCGTTCCAACGCGCCAGCTCCGCCTGGGAGGTATAGCGCAGGGGCGGTGACACCGCAATGACTCCGGCCGGCTTCAGGTCGACCCCGTGCCGTAGCACGACATCGCTGCCGAACGACCAGCCCAGCAGCCAGGGCTCGGGCAGGCCCTGCTCTCGGACCCAATTCACTGCCGCCGCCAGATCGAGCCCCTCGCCATCGGATGCGTCAAAGGCTCCCTCGCTCGTCCCCGCCGCAGACGACGTCCCCCGCGTGTTGAAACGAACCACGGCGATGTCGGCCAGAGCGGGGAGACGCCACGCCGCCTTGCGCAGCAGGTGGCTGTCCATCATCCCGCCGTGCGTAGGCAGCGGATGCGCACACACGAGCGTGGCCTGCGGAGCTCGGCCCGCGGGAAGTGCAATCTCACCCACGAGGCGCAGCCCATCCGCCGTCACCAGGTCGATCGCGCGCCGATCCGCAGGCAGGACGCTTGTCGCCCTGATCTCCTCACCGCCCGCGTCCGTCATCGGTTGGGCCCTCGCCGGTCTCGTGCCTTCCAGCACGGCGTATGCCAGTGCCGGCGCTCCTCCGCCCCCCGGTCGGCCGGCCACGCCACGATGTGCGGTGTCGCGGGCATGATCTCGTGGTCGCATCCGGGGCAGCGGTAGGCCTTGGTCGATGAGGACCCGGTGATCGGCCGCACGTAGAAGTCGCCGTCGGCGTGCTCCTCGAGCACGTCCGCCCGCGGGGCAGCCGGCTTGCGCGCCGGGCGACGGCGGCCCATGACTAGGCGTACGCGCGGAAGCCGCGTCCGGTCTTGCGGCCGAGGTAGCCCGCCGTGACGAGGTGCTCGAGCCGCGGCGCCGGCGCGAAGCCGGGCTCACGGAACTCGCGGTAGAGCGTCTGCTGGATGGCCAGGGATACATCGAGACCGACGACATCCAGGAGCTCGAAGGGGCCCATCGGATAGGCACAGCCCTTCTTCATCGCAAGGTCGATGTCATCGGCGGATGCGTAGTTGGCCTCCAGCATGCCCACCGCGTCGTTGAGATAGGGGAACAGAAGTGCATTGACGATGAAGCCCGCTCGGTCGCCGCACACGACCGGGTGGCGCCCCGCGCGCAGCGTCACGTCTACCGCGGTGGCCAACGTCGTGGCCGATGTCGACACCGTGCGCACGACCTCGACCAGGCGCATCACGGGAGCCGGATTGAAGAAGTGCAGACCCACGACATCCTGCGGCCGCGACGTCGCCGCTGCCAGTTCGATGACGGGCAGACTCGAGGTCGTCGTCGCGAGGATTGCTCCCGGCTTGCAGATCTCGTCGAGGTTCTCGAAGAGGGCACTCTTGACGCTGATCTCCTCGACGACGGCCTCCACCACCAGGTCCGCCTGAGCCACGGAGTCCAGTGACGACGCGCCGGTCACACGCGCGCGGATCGCATCGCGGTCGGGCGCTTCGAGTTTGCCTCGCTGTACCGCCTTCTCGAGTGACTTGTCGAGGGTTCCCAGCGCCCGTGCGAGGCTCGACTCCGAACGCGCGACGAGGGTGACGTCGAAGCCTCCCTTGGCGAGCACCTCGGCGATGCCGGTCGCCATCGTCCCCGAGCCGATGACACCCACGCTCTGGACAGGCCGAGGCGTGATGCTCGCATCAACGCTCGCGATGGCACCGTCGTCGACGACCTCTGGGGAGTTGGGCGCAGCGTAGGTGTAGAAGCCACGTCCGGTCTTGCGACCACGAAGGCCCGCGGTCACCATCTGCTTGAGGATCGGTGCGGGGGCGTGCAGGCGATCGCGGCTCTGCCGGTACATCGTGTCGAGGATCTGGTAGGCCGTGTCGAGGCCGATGAGGTCGAGAAGCGCGAGCGGTCCCATGGGATAGCCGCAGCCCAGCCGCATCGCCGCATCGATGTCCTCGCGCGAGGCGTAATTGGCCTCGTACATCGAAACCGCCTGGTTGAGGTAGCCGAAGAGCA
>JBEGMG010000275.1:0-4445 GCA_041183165.1 Actinomycetota bacterium
AGCCCGGGCACACGGCGGTGACGTGCACCCCGGTGCCCGCGAGCTCGATCGACAGGCTCTCGCTGAAGACGGTCACCCAGGCCTTCGCCGCGGAATACGTGCCACCGGTGATCCAGCCGGCGACACTGCTCACATTGATCACCGCACCACTTCCGCGCGCGACCATGCCGGGCAGTGCCGCGTGGGTGAGCCGCATGACCGCGGTGACGAGCACATCCAGCATCTGCTGCTCTGCCTCGAGGTCTCCCGTGGAGAAGCCCTGGAGGACTCCGAACCCCGCGTTGTTGACGAGGATCTCCACCGGCTGGGTGCGCAGGCGCTCCTCGACGATGGCCAACTGCGACCGGTCAGCAAGATCAGCCGCGATCACGTCAACCTGCACGCGATGACCACGCAATTCCGCTGCCACGAGATCGAGGCGCTCCCGATCGCGGGCGACGAGGACGATGTCGTGGCCGCGCTGCGCCAGGGTGCGCGCGAAGGCGAGCCCGATACCCGAGGTAGCCCCGGTGATGAGTGCCGTGCTCATGTGAATCTCCTCGGGATCGTCGCAAAAGCCACGCGGGACTCTCGCGCATCAGGCGTCGTGCCCCCATCCTTGCCTAGGCTGACCCCGTGATGAAGGGACGCCTACTCGCAGCCCTCGCCGCAGCCCTGGTGCCGGCGAGCCTGCTGGTCGGCCCCGCCACGGCAGCGGAGTCCGCCCCACGCGTGGTCAATGGGCGCGATCCCGTGCCTGGTGAGACCTCCGCCCTCGTCTATGTGCGCGCGGGCGGCTCGATCTGCAGCGGCGCCCTCATCGACGCCACCCATGTCGTCACCGCTGGCCACTGTGCCGCCTCGGGTGGAGGCACCAAGAGCCCGTCGTCCTTCACCGTCGGTTGGACTCCCACGGGTGACCTGCCCATCCCCATCTGGGCGGGGGTCTCGCAGGTCGCGCTGCACCCGGGGTACGACGGGCAGACATTCGTCAATGACATCGCGGTCCTCACCCTGGCCAGCCCACTCCTCGGCGCGACCCCCATCGCACTCGCGACACCGGAGCTGGGGCGCAGTGCGCTCAGCGCAGGCGCCAGCGTGCAGGCAGCGGGCTTCGGCTACACCTCTTCTCGCGGCCCACTCAGCACTCGCGCCCTTGTCGGCGATCTCACCGTCGTCCCCAACCGCGTTTGCCGCGATAGCGCTCTCACCTATCAGATCGGCGACGTCACGTTTGTGGGTCTCGACATCGATACGTCGACCGCAGTATGCGCGATCGGCGTGCAGCCGACGAGCAATCTCATCGTGGATACCTGCCAGGGCGATTCGGGCGGCCCGCTCTTCGCCGCCACGGCCACTGGTCCACGTCTCCTCGGCGTTGTGAGCGTGGGCGTCGGCTGCGCCGGCTTCGACGATCGCGGTGACGAACTCGAGGAGAAGACCCCGGGCGTCTACACCCGCATCACGCCGTACCTTGCCTGGCTCGCGCAGGTCGGCGTGCGCACCGCGCCCGCTGCCCCCACGATCACCGCTACGCCGTCGGGCGCGGATGGGATTCGGGTGGACTTCGCCTCCGGGTCCTCCGCCGATGAGCTCACCTACCGCGCCGTGGCCGCGCACTCCGACGGCACGTCGGCTGAGTGCGTCAGCGCCGCGGGCGCGCGCACCTGCACGATCACCGGCATGTCACCGGGAGCGACGTACTCCGTGGTGGGCTACGCCGTGAGCGGATCGGTGGAGTCGCTCGCATCCGAGGCGGTGACGGCGATCGCTGGCGTTCCCACCGCACGCCCCGGCAAACCCCGCATCGACAGCATCAAGGCCACGCCAGGGCGCCGACTCGCTATCGCGGTGAGTCGCATCGATCCGCAGGGATGGACGTCGACGTTTGTCCTGTGCAGTGACGGCGCGCGCAGTTACCGAGCCGACGTCGTCGACGGCAAGGCGGTGCTCACCGTGCCCTCCGGCGCGACGTACCGGTGCTACGCCAAGAGCACCAACGACATCGGCGCCACCCGATCGAAGCCCGTCCGGATCGACCTCTGACATGCAACGCCTCGCGACCGCGGGCCTGCTCATCTGCCTTGCCCTCCTGGCCGGGCTCCCCGCGCCCGCTCAGGCAGCCCCCGATGTCAGCCCCCGCGTGGTCAACGGCGAGCCCGGACCCTCGGAGGACTTCGGATTCCTGGTCGCCCTCGGTGATCGTTCGCGCTACCAGGCACTGGGCATGGACAGGGCGCAATTCTGCGGGGGGACCCTGGCGTCCACCACCCGCGTGATCACCGCGGCCCACTGCGTGTCCACGAGCAACGCCCGCGACCTGGTCGTCGGGTCATTCTCCGATGGCGATCTCTCCAGCGAGTCCGGCCGCGTCGTCGAGGTGTCTGCAATCAAGGTCAATCCGCGCTACAGCGCGGTGACGCAGGCCAACGACATCGCCGTGCTCACCCTGAAGGAGCCGCTCCTCGGCGTACCGACCCTCATGCCCGCAACGGCCGATGAAGCGGCCACGCTCACCGCACCTCGCGCGCCCGCGACCGTCGCCGGCTGGGGAGCGATCAACCAGCGAGAGCCGTGGCGCTTCACCTCCGTCTATCGCATCGGTCAACTCGTCGTCTTCCCCACGAATTCCTGCGGAGGCGGCGATCCCTTCACCATCGACGGCGTGACATTCCGAGGCTACGGACCCGATTCCGTCGACGCACGCGTCATGCTCTGCGCGGAAGGGGTCCGCAGCGACGAGATCGTCGATAGTTGCGTCGGCGACTCCGGCGGTCCCCTCGTCGGTGGGCAGGGCGCGCAGCGCCGTCTCATCGGCCTGGTCAGCTGGGGCCTCGACCAGTGCGCCACCCGCCAGGGCGCCGGTGTCTACGCACGCGTCTCGGCCTTCACCCGTTTCCTCGTGGACGCGGGCGTGCCTTTCGCGCCCGAGCCGACCGACATGCCCCTGGCGCCACGCATCACCGACGTCACCACGACGTCGACGAGCATGACCATTACCGTGGCGCCGGCCAACGGTGGACTCCAGCCGGACGAATACTCGATCTCCGCTCGTGATCCAGATGGGCGCGTCACGTCGTGCTCGGCCACAGCCCCGCCGCGCCCGGAGACTGCGCAGTGCACCATCTCCGAGCTCACACCGGGCACGCCCTACGCGGTGTCAGCGATCGCCATCGCAGGAGGCAACCCCTCCGCCCCCAGCGCGGAACGCGTCATCACGCCCGCGGGACTCCCGGCCAAGCCGCGCATCGTGAGGACCGAGGTGGAGCGCGGAGGTTACGCCGGCTTCGTCGTCAGCAACATCAGCGGCAACGGCTCACCCCTCATCCGCAAGCGGGTGCAATGCTCGGCGAGTGCCCACCGCACCCGGTATGCGCCCATCGTCTCCGACGGCCTCGCGCTCGTATCCGGGCTGCGCCGCGGCACGACGTACACGTGTGTGGCCATCGTGACGAATGAGTACGGCTCGAAGCAGTCTGCGCAGGTCCGCGTCAAAGCGCGGTAGCGCCCACTAGGCTCGCGCCATGCTGGCGGCCTACTACTCGCAACGTGGCAACTCCGACGTCCTCACGGTCGACGAGATCGCCACTCCCGGACCCGGTGTCGGCGAGGTGCGCGTGCGACTGCAGGTCGCCGCGGTCAACCCCACCGACTGGAAGTCACGAGCCCACGCCGCTCCTATGGATTTCGATGTGCAGGTGCCGGGTCAGGACGGCGCCGGCGTCATCGAGGCCGTGGGACCCGGTGTCGATATCGGTCGCATCGGCGAGCGCGTGTGGGTCTACCACGCTGCATTCCAGCGCCAGTACGGCACGGCAGCGCAATTCACCGTCGTCCCCGCGCGGCAAGCGGTGCCCATCCCCGACGGCATCGGCATCGACCAGGCTGCGGCACTGGGAATTCCGTATCTCACCGCCTACGGCTGCCTGTTCGCGGATGGTGCGCTGGACGGCCAGACCGTGCTCGTGCACGGCGGCGCCGGGGCGGTTGGCCATGCAGCGATCCAGCTAGCGCGCCGCGCCGGTGCGCACGTCGTCGCCACCGTGAGCAGCGAGGCCAAGGGGGAGATCGCCGCAGGGGCCGGCGCACACGTCGTGGTGGACTACACAGCGGAGGGCGCCGTCGAGGCCATTCGCTCAGCGGCTCGCGCGGGCGTGGACCGAATCATCGAGGTCGACCTCACCCGCAACCTCGATCTCGACCTGGCCGTCATCGTCCCCGGCGGCGTCATCGTCACGTACGCGGCAGATGCGGCCGATCCTGCACTCCCCGTACGCACTCTCATGACGCGCAATGCGACGCTGCGGTTCGCCCTCGTCTACGGCTTCCCGCCCGCGCTCCTCGCCGCCGGCGTCGCCGAGGTCACCGCTGGACTCGCAGCCGGGGACCTCACTCCCCTGCCGGTCGTGCGATTCCCACTGGCCGATATCGCAGCGGCTCACGATGCGGTGCAGTCGCGGACGCCG
>JBEGMG010000276.1:0-9450 GCA_041183165.1 Actinomycetota bacterium
CCATCATGTGGCTCCGCCGATTCCTCGCGTCCTACGCCGGGGGATTCGTCGTCATCAGCCATGACGTGGGGCTCCTGGAGGCCACGGTCAACACGGTGCTGCACCTCGACGCGCAAAGGTCCGTTCTGGACACCTACACGATGGGCTGGTCGGCGTATCTCCAGCAGCGTGAGACCGACGAGCGTCGCCGTCGTCGCGAGCGCGCCAATGCCGAGCGCCAGGCCGGTGCCCTTCGTGAGCAGGCGGAGCGCATGCGCGCGAAGGCGACCAAAGCTCGGGCAGCCCAGTCGATGCTCAAGCGCGCGGATCGACTCGTCCGCAACCTAGAGGAGGCGCGAGCCAGTGATCGGGTGGCCAAGATCAGGCTTCCGGATCCTGCTCCGTGCGGCAAGACACCGCTGAGCGCCACGGGCCTGTCGCGCTCCTACGGCTCGGAGGAGGTGTTCACCGACGTCGACCTCACCGTCGATCGCGGTTCGCGAGTGGTGGTCCTGGGCCTGAACGGAGCAGGCAAGACGACGCTGCTGCGCATCCTTGCCGGGGTCGATGACGCGGACACGGGAGAGGTGATCCACGGTCACGGCGCACGAGTGGGCTATTACGCGCAGGAGCACGAGACGCTGGATCCGGAGCGCACCGTGCTGGAGACCTTCGCAAGCGCCGCACCGGACATGTCGGAGAGCGACCGGCGATCCGTGCTCGGGTCCTTCCTCTTCGGCGGCGACGACGTGGCCAAGCCGGTGCGAGTCCTCTCCGGGGGAGAGAAGACCCGACTGGCGTTGGCCACCCTCGTTGTCTCGAGCGCCAACGTGCTCCTGCTGGATGAGCCCACCAATAACCTCGACCCTGCGAGCCGAGACGAGATCCTCGCGGCGCTGCGCGGCTATCGAGGCGCCGTCGTCCTCGTCACGCACGACGAGGGAGCCGTTCGCGCATTGGACCCGCAGCGCGTGGTCATCCTCCCAGAGGGCGATGAGGACCTCTGGAACGACGACTACGCTGAACTCGTCGAACTCGCCTGATCCGGAGGACTCGTGACGCCCGAGCTGCCGCTTGACCTGCTCGCACGTGGATACGTGCGAGCAGAGACCGACGGTCCGGTCATGCACATCACCCTGGATCGCCCAGACGCGCGCAATGCACAGACGCCGGCGACCTGGGCGGCCCTCGCCGCGATCGGTTCGGTGTGCGCCGCCGGCGGGATCGACGTCGTCGTCTTCCGGGGGGCCGGGAGTGCCTTCTCCGCCGGGCTCGACAGACGGATGTTCACCCCTGAGGGCATTCCGGGCGAGACATCGCTCGGGGAACTAACCACCCTGTCCGATGCCGCGATGGCGGACCGCATTGCGGACTTCCAGCGGGCATTCCTGTGGCAGCGGCAGCTGCCAGTGCTCACTGTCGCCGCCGTCCATGGCCCGGCCGTAGGTGCGGGATTCCAGTTGGCTCTCGCGTGCGACGTCATCCTCGCCACACCATCCGCCACCTTCGCCATGCGCGAGACCTCCTACGGTCTCGTCCCCGACCTGGGTGGCACGCAGCCGCTCGTGCGCGCAGTGGGCTACTCGCGGGCCGTGGACATCTGCGCCACGGGTCGAACGGTGTCCGCCGAAGAAGGAATGCGCCTGGGCTTCGTCACTCGCGTCGTCGAGGATCTTGAGTCGGCGATCGACGAGATCGTCGATGCCGCTCGGCGCGCCCCACGGGGTGCCATCGCCGACCTCCTCCCACTCCTCAGCGCAGCCGAGGGCGCGGACCGCGATGAGCAGGCTGTGGCCGAACGTCTCGCGCAGGTGGATCGCCTGCGATCCCTTCTCGGGGGTGGCTGACGGTGTCGGGGGTCAACCCCTGGCAGATCTATCAGTCGATGACGCGCGACCCCACCCAGGTGTCTCGCGTGGGCTGGCCCGTGATGAAGCGCATCTTCAGCTATGCGCGCCCCTACAAGAGCCTGGTGATCGCCTTCCTCGTGACGCTCATCCTCGCGTCGCTTCTCACCGTCGCCCAGCCGCTCGTCTTCCGTCAGATCATCGATAACGGCATCGCCCAGGGCAACGCCGCCCTCGTCACGAGCCTCGCCGTGCTCGTCGCGGTCCTCGCACTCCTCGATGCCGGGATCAACCTGGTCGGCCGGTGGTACTCCGCGCGCATCGGCGAGGGGCTTATCTATGACCTCCGCACGCAGGTTTACGACCACGTGCAGAGGCAGTCTGTCGCCTTCTTCACGCGCGCACAGACCGGCGCGCTGGTGTCGCGGCTCAACAGCGATGTGATCGGAGCGCAGCAGGCTTTCACATCGACTCTGGGGGGAGTGGTGGGCAACCTCATCACTGTCTCCATCGTCCTGGTGACCATGTTCCTGCTCTCCTGGCAGGTCACCCTGCTCTCCCTCGTTCTCGTGCCTCTCTTCCTGCTTCCCGCGCGGTGGATGGGACGGCGACTCCAGGCGCTCACCAAGCAGCAGATGCAGGTCAATGCCCAGATGAGCACCCAGATGACCGAGCGCTTCAACGTCGCGGGCGCACTCCTGGTGTCTCTCTTCGGCCGGCCCGAGAGGGAGCATGGCGAGTTCGCCGGACGTGCCGCCCAGGTCCGTGACTCGGGCGTGAGCATCGCGATGGCGAATCGATGGTTCTTCACTGCCCTCCTTCTCGTGGGCTCCATCGCCACGGCGATCACCTACGGCGTGGGTGGCAACCTCGTCATCGATGGAGCGATCACCCTCGGCACGCTGCTGGCGCTCGTGGCGCTGCTCGCGCAGCTGTATGGCCCGCTCACCGCTCTATCGAACGTGCGCGTCGATGTCATGACCGCGCTCGTCAGTTTCGAGCGTGTCTTCGAGGTCCTCGACCTCCCACCACTCGTGCGCGACGCCCCCGATGCGCGTGCCACGCCGCCGGGGCCTTTGTCCGTGGAGTTCGACCATGTCGGGTTCCGGTATCCGACAGCCGACGAGGTGAGCCTCGCCTCACTGGAATCCGTCGCCAGGGAGGATTCACGTCGATCCGAGGATCCCGTCCTGCACGACGTGAACTTCCGAGCGGAGCCGGGTCAGCTCGTCGCCCTCGTGGGTCCGTCGGGTGCGGGGAAGACCACGATCACCGCCTTGGTCCCCAGGCTCTACGACGTCACCCACGGCAGCGTGAAGGTCGGGGGAGTGGACGTCCGAGAGCTCGAGTTGACCTCGTTGCGCGACGCGGTCGGTGTCGTCACGCAGGATGCGCACCTCTTCCATGACACGATCGAAGCGAATCTTCGGTACGCCAAGCCCGATGCAACGGACGACGAGATTCGCAGTGCTCTCCGCGACGCGCGCATCCTGGACCTGATCGAGAGCCTTCCCTCGGGGCTTGGCACCGTAGTGGGGGATCGGGGCTACCGTCTTTCCGGCGGTGAGAAGCAGCGTCTCGCCATCGCTCGATTGCTCCTCAAGGCGCCGCGTGTGGTGATCCTCGACGAGGCCACAGCACACCTGGATTCCGAGAGCGAGGCCGCGGTTCAGGCGGCACTGGCGCAGGCTCTGCGTGGGCGCACGTCGCTGGTTATCGCCCACCGGCTCTCCACCGTGCGCCAGGCAGACATGATTCTCGTCGTCGACGCTGGCCGGATCGTGGAGCGCGGCACCCATGAGGAACTGCTCGCGGCCGGCGGGGCCTACGCCAGCCTCTACGCCACGCAGTTCGACGACTGAGCGGCGTCTACCAGGGGGAGCGCAGCAGGCCGCCATCGACCGGCACAAGGGCGCCGGTGATGTAGGAGGCGGCGGGGGAGAGCAGGAATGCCGCGACCCTGCCGAATTCCTCAGGGTCCCCGGCCCTGCCCATCGGCACCCCGTCACCCAGGTCCGTCCCACCCAGGGAGCGAAGGCGATCGGTCGCAATGCGGCCCGGCAGGATGCCATTGACACGCACACCCGGGGCAAGCGTGTTCGCCAGGTCCTTGACCACCATGGCGAGTCCAGGGCGCAGGACATTGCTCGCTGCGAGTTCGCGAATGGGCTCCTTCGCGGTGGACGATAAGACGATGAGTATCGCGCCGCCGTCCGCGATCTGCGGGGTGAGTGCTCTCAGAAGGCGAAGCGACGCGAGAAGGACTCCGTCGATCGCCTGGCGCCACGCGTCGTCATCGAGCTCGAGCACGGATCCCGGTGCGGGGCCGCCGACGTTGATGAGGATGCCATCGATCGTTCCCACGGTCCCGGCGATGGACGCCGCGGCGGAAGGATCCGCGAGGTCGGCCCTGATGAACTCGTGTCCCTGTCCCAGGGCTGCGCTGGCCTCCGCCAGATTCGCAGCGTCCCGGGCAACGAGGCACGTGCGCGCCCCCTCGGAGGCGAGCACCTGGGCGGTGGCGAACCCCAGACCCCTGCTGCCGCCGGTGACGAGGTAGCGGCGTCCAGCAAGCCCCAGGTCCATCAGGCTGCCTCACTCGTCGCAGGGTCTCGGGCCTCACGGTCCTCACGGGCCTCCCGCCTGAGGAAGTACCACCAGCCTGTGAGGGCAACCGCAGCGAAGACCATCCACTGGAGGGCATAGCTGATGTTCTGCGTCTCATCGATCACGGGGGCGGGAAGACGAGTGAGTTCAGGGTCGCGCGGCTCCGACGCTGCAGCCTCCAGATAGATGCCGGTCACATCGGCACCGAGCCGTGCGGGCACAAGGGACGACACTTGCCCCTCCGGGAGGTCTGTGGGCTCCGGCGCCCCTGCCTCCTCCGAAAGCCGCACCCGGGCGTCCAGGATGACGGGCCCGGACGGCGCCGCTGGCACCGTGACTGCACCTGTCGCCGTACCCGTTGCGGGAATCCACCCGCGCACGACCCACACTCGGCCGTCATCGGTGTCGAGGGCCGACGCGACCCAGAAGCCATTGCGACCATCCAGGGGTCGCTGACGCACGAGCACCGTGGAGCCGGCGTCGAAGCGACCACTCACCCGCACAGGCGTCCACTCGCGGGGATCGGCCAGTGCACCGCTCAATGCGACGGGTGCGGCAGCTGCCTGAATCGCCCAGGCTTCACGAGCGCTCCGCTCCTCCTCGGCACGGTGCCACTGCCACCTGCTCAGGAATCCAAACGCCGTGATGGCGACGACGACGAGCAGGGTGAAGGCGATCCAGCGCCGCGTCTTCAGCAGGGAGCGCACGTCACCACGGTAGGTCAGGCTCGCGTGTCAGCGCCGCTCGGACCTGCAGGAAGCATCCGGGCGGTGTGGACCACCGGTGCCGGCGGGGGCGTGCCACGCCTGCGTGTGCCCGCGTTGGCGGCCACGACCGCGAGATAGGGAAGCGCCACGGCGCCTGCAAGGAAGACCCACCGCGGCCAGCCGGGCACGACGATGGCGAGGAGCACGCATGCGGTGCGGATGGTCATGGACACGAGGTAGCGCCTGGTGCGGCCGGTCTGCTCCTGGGAGAGCGACTCACCCGCACCCGTGATGCTGTGCACCTCGGGGGGGCGGGAACCGGACATGGGTCAACGCTACGTCGGGATCGCCCTAAGCGCAGCACGGGACTGCTGGGACGGCCCTACCTACCCGGGTGGAGCGATGTCAGCGTTCGCTCCGCTGCCCAGTGCCGCGCGCTGAGCCCGGGAAGGCTGGAGGGCCCAGTTGAGGGGCCAGATGAGCAGCAGGGCGTAGAACCCTAGGTAGGACAGCACGAGTGTCGATGCCCCCGCGATCACGAAGACGGAGAAGAAGGCCACGCCACGAAGCCGCGCGCGGGTCTTCGCGAGGCCCGCCCAATACGCCCGGTCCTCGGGCTTGAGGAACTGCGGGTGGCGGCCGATGTACCAGGAGGTGAGGCTGCCGATCCCGCTGATGTAGGCCATCGTCCACCAGTAGAGGGCCCCGGTGCCGTCGCTACTGAACAGCGTGACGTCGACGGCGCCCCAGTCATCGCCCCCGCCGTACATCGCAGAAGGCCACGGCAGGAAGACGAAGCCGATAAGCCAGAACATGTTGAGCCAGAAGATCGCAGCGTCATAGGTAGCCAGGGAATTCATGACCCGGTTGTGGACGCTCCACATCATCGCCATGACGAAGAAGGTCGAGACGAAGGTGATAATCGACCCCGAGTTGGCTTGCACCACGTCGAGGACGTTCTCGCCTGGCTTCGGACCCTCGATATCGACCAGGGGCAGGGCGAGGATCGTGATCGCCACGGCAACGACCGCGTCGGAGAAGAAGAGCAGTCGCTCGACGCCTGTACCGGAGCGCAACTCCCACTGGGCCATGAGCGCATGCTCCCATGCAGGTCGCCGTCTCGTAATGGAGAGACGCCCACTAACGTCTACCCATCGAAGGCGCCTGATGGGCGCCAGGAGAGGAGACCCGTGGTCGCGCTCGTCACCGGCGGCAACCGGGGTATCGGACTGGCAATTGCACGCGCCCTGCGCGAAGCGGGGCACGACGTCGTCGTGGGCAGCCGGTCAGGGGAAGCTCCGGACGGTCTCGCGGCGGTGAGCCTGGACGTGACGAGCACGGAGTCGGTCGACGCTGCGATCTCCACGATCGAGTCCGGATTCGGCCCCGTGGATGTGCTGGTTGCCAATGCCGGCATCACGAGGGACACGCTGCTCCTGCGTCTAGAGGATGACGATCTCGAGGCGGTCATCCAGGCAAACTTGGTGGGGGCCATCAGGTGCGCGCGCAGGGTTGCGCGCGGGATGATCAAGGCACGTCGAGGACGCATCATCATGATCTCGAGCGTGGTGTGGGCTCTCGGATCGGCCGGGCAGGTCAACTACGCGGCTGCCAAGGCCGGGCTGATCGGTGCAGGCCGCAGCCTCGCTCGCGAACTCGGAGCCCGGGGCATCACGACGAATGTGATCGCGCCGGGATTCATCGACACGGATATGACAGCCGCTCTCACAGAGGATCAGCGGGCGACCATCCTGGGTCAAATCCCCGCGGCCAGGTACGGCACTCCAGACGAAGTGGCGGCGGTGGTGAGTTTTCTCGCGGGAGATGGTGCCGCCTACATCAATGGCGCGGTCATCCCCGTGGACGGCGGCCTCGGCATGGGCCACTGACAAAGGGAGAAGTGATGGGAATCCTCGAGGGCAAGCGCGTCCTGGTCACAGGCGTGCTCACGGATCAGTCCATCGCCTTCCACGTCGCTCGGCTCGCCCAGCAGGAGGGCGCTGAAGTCGTGCTCACCTCATTCGGGCGGGCGCTCTCGCTGACACGTCGCACGGCATCGCGGCTGCCGGGCGACGCACCGGTGATCGAGCTCGATGTCACGTCCGACACGGACCTGGCGGCCCTCGACGGACGAGTCCGGGAGCACGTGCAAGGACTCGACGGCGTCCTTCACTCCATCGGATTCGCGCCCGAGTCCGCCCTCGGTGGTCGGTTCCTCAGCACGCCATGGCCAGATGTCAGCACGGCGCTCGAGGTGTCCGCCTATTCGCTCAAGTCGCTGACAGTGGCGTGCCGGCCGTTGCTTGCCCGAGGCTCATCCGTCGTTGGCCTTGACTTCGATGCGACGGTGGCATGGCCGACGTACGACTGGATGGGTGTGGCGAAGGCAGCCCTCGAGTCGACGGCGCGCTACCTCGCTCGAGATCTCGGTCCCGAAGGCGTCCGCGTCAACCTGGTGGCTGCCGGACCGATCCGGACCATGGCGGCCAAGAGCATCCCGGGCTTCGAGGACTTCGAGACCGTGTGGCAGCAGCGGGCACCGCTCGGCTGGGACCTGGACGACCCTGGTCCGGCAGCGCGCGCCTGTGTGGCCCTCATGTCCGACTGGTTCCCCGCCACGACCGGCGAGATCCTGCATGTCGATGGAGGCGTGCACTCGCAAGGGGCATGACGATGCGAACCCTGCTCCTCATGCGGCACGCAAAGTCGGACTACCCCGCAGGCGTGCCGGACCGAGAGCGACCACTTGCTGCACGCGGCGAGCGCGATGCCGTCGCGGCTGGAATGTGGCTTCATGCGGCCTTCCCCGCGATCGACCAGGTCACGGTGTCCCCGGCGCGCCGTGCGCATGAGACATGGACGCGCGTAGCGCCGTACCTCGAGGTGGGCCAAGTCCGGCAAGACGCGCGCGTCTACGACGATTGGGGCGCGAACCTCCGCGATGTGGTGGCCGGCATCCCCAGTGTCGCCCGCACGGCACTCGTCATCGGGCACAACCCTGGTATCGAGGAGTTCACACTTTCGCATGCCACCACGGGAGACCCGCGGGCACGCGAGCGCGTGATGCAGAAGTTCCCGACGAGCGCAATCGCGGTCCTGCACCTGCCCGATACCTGGGTGGATGCGCACGGCTGCGCGCTCGCGGCGTTTGCCATCCCTCGGGGCTAGTTCGCGGCGTCGGCCCCCGCATCGGCCTCCTCGATCTCCTCGCGGGTGATGCCGAGGAGGAAGAGGACCGAGTCGAGGTACGGGGCATTGACGGACGTATCGGCTGCGGCCTGGACGACGGGCTTGGCATTGAAGGCGATGCCGAGCCCGGCGGCGTCGAGCATGTCGAGATCGTTGGCGCCATCTCCGATGGCGATCGTCCGTGCGGCCGGGATGCCGAATTCGCGCGCAAACTCCTCGAGTGCTTCGCGCTTGCCCTGCCGATCGACGATCTCGCCCATCACCCGTCCGGTGAGGCGCCCGTCGACAATCTCGAGGGCATTCGCGCGCAGCCCGTCCACATCGAGCTGCTCAGCAAGCGGTGCGATCACCTCGCGGAATCCGCCCGACACCAGGCACACGCGGAAACCAAGCCGGCGGAGCGTGCGGCAAAGCGTCCGGGCACCGGGAGTGAGCCGGACACGCCGGGCGGTCTCGTCCAGAGCCGCGGCAGGTAGGCCGGCAAGCAGCGCGACGCGCTGCCTCAGCGACTCAGCGAAGTCGATCTCACCGCGCATGGCACGTTCGGTGATCGCGGCGACCTGGTCGAGAGCGCCCGCTCGTTCGGCGAGCAGATCGATGACCTCATCCTGGATGAGCGTGGAATCGACGTCCATCACAACCAGACGCTGGCCGCGTCGATCGAGCCCCGCATGCTGGACGGCCACGTCGACGCCGAGCAGCGGCGCAGCCTCGGAGAGCTCCCGTCTGAGGTCGGCAATGTTCTCCCCGGAGGCCTCGAACACGACCGCGGTGACGGGGTACGACGCGATACGTCGAATGCGATCGATGTTCCAGCCGCGATCGGCCATGCGGCGAGCGAGCTCGGCCACCGCACGAGGCGGCAGGTGGACCGCCATCACGGTGACGTGAATCCGCCTTCGCTCGGGATCCTTGCGCGCGATGCTCGCGCCTGGCACCGTCTCGATCTCCATCCCCATGCGTCCGGCTTCGGCATGGAGGATCGCGCGGGTGTCTCCCACGGTGCCGGCGTCCAAGCCGAGCAGCACCGCGAGGACGAGCCGTCCCCTTACGACGATCTGCTGGATGTCGAGAACCTCGCAGGGCGTGTGCCCGAGCGCATCGAAGAGGGATGCGGTGAC
>JBEGMG010000277.1:0-4023 GCA_041183165.1 Actinomycetota bacterium
CCTCGGCCACGTCGTCGGCCGCGCCATCCACTCCACCTGCAGCTGCGACCAGGCGCCGCACGATGCTCGCGGCCGAGATCCGGCCCTCCCCCACCGCTGCATAGAGGGCGGAGACGTCGCCCTGGTGGAGTTCGGACGCGATCGTCGAGAGTGCCTGATTGCTCATGAGGCGCTGGAGCGGGAGGCCCTCCTTGCGCATGGCGCGCACGATCGAGTCCTTGCCCTGCTCGATCGCTTCCTCACGACGCTCCTTGCTGAACCACGCTTTGATCTTCGACTTCGCCCGCGGGGACTTGACGAAGGTGAGCCAGTCACGGCTTGGGCCTGCGCCATCCGCCTTGGACGTGAAGACCTCGATGACATCCCCATTGGACAGCTCGGACTCCAGCGGGACGAGCTTGCCGTTGACTCGGGCACCCACGCAGCGATGACCCACCTCCGTGTGGACGCTGTAGGCGAAGTCGACCGGCGTACTTCCCTGTGGAAGGGCGACCACGTCGCCCTTCGGCGTGAAGACGAAGACCTCGGATGAGGACAGGTCGTAGCGGAGCGAATCCAAGAACTCGTCCGGATCCTCGGTCTCCCGCTGCCATTCGAGCAGTTGGCGCAGCCAGCCGAAATCATCCGGTCCCTGCTTGCCACCCACGTCGCGCTGCTTGTAGCGCCAGTGAGCGGCGACTCCGAATTCAGCGGCGCGGTGCATGTCCCAGGTCCGGATCTGGAGTTCGACCGGTTTGCCTCCGGGACCGATGACGGTCGTGTGCAGGGATTGATACATGTTGAACTTCGGCATGGCGATGAAGTCCTTGAAGCGACCCGGTACGGGGCTCCAGCGCGCGTGGACGATGCCCAGCACCGCGTAGCAGTCGCGAATGGAATCCACCAGAATCCGGACTCCGACGAGGTCGTAGATGTCCGCGAACTCCCGGCCCCTGACCACCATCTTCTGGTAGACCGAGTAGAGGTGCTTGGGACGCCCGGTGACCGACGCCTTGATGCGAGCGCCGCGGATGTCGCTCTCGAGCTCGTCGATGACACTCGTGAGGTACTGATCACGCGAGGGCGCCCTTTGGGTCACCAGGCGTTCGATCTCGTCGTACACCTTGGGATAGAGGGTCGCGAAGGCGAGATCCTCAAGTTCCCACTTCATGGTGTTCATGCCCAGGCGGTGAGCCAGGGGGGCGTAGATCTCGAGGGTTTCGCGTGCCTTCTTCTCCTGCTTCTCCGGAGGCATGAACGACAGCGTGCGCATGTTGTGGAGGCGGTCGGCGAGCTTGATGACGAGCACGCGGATGTCGCGCGCCATCGCGACCACCATCTTGCGCACGGTTTCGGCAGCGGATGCCTCGCCGTACGTCACGCGATCGAGCTTGGTGACTCCATCGACGAGATCCGCCACCTCGTCGCCGAAGTCCTCGCGCAGCTCCTCGAGGGAATAGCCGGTGTCCTCGACCGTGTCGTGCAGGAGCGCAGCCGACAGGGTCGGCGCCGTCATGCCGAGCTCGGCCAGGATCGTCGCGACGGCAAGGGGGTGGGTGATGTAGGGGTCACCGGAGCGACGCTTCTGGTCCCGGTGCAGATACGCGGCGGTCTCATAGGCCCGCTGGAGCATGCGCACATCGGATTTGGGGTGGTACTGGCGAAGGGTGCGGATCAGGGGGTCGAGCTCGGAGGGGCCTGTGCGGGACCCGGTGAGACGGGCGAGCCGCGAGCGCAGGCCTGTGGCTCCGGCGTCGGCCGGGACCTCGCGCATCGCCTCCTGCGTCACCCGCACCTCCCGCTGCTGTAGCGGTCAGTGTACGAGTATCGCGGGGCTCGCGATGGTGGCGGCTACTTCTTGCCGCGCTTGGAACGCGGCTGGCGCTTGGGCTGCTGGCGCTCCGCCGCCGCCATGGCCGCCCCTGTGCCCGCGGAGTCGATGACGCCGACGGCCGCTGCCGCCGCCTCCTGCGACTCCGCCGCACGCTTGCCGGCACCGGAGCGGCGAGCGGCCACCCGAGCGTCGAGGGCCTTGATGTCCGGCTGGCGCATCTTCAGCACCACGGCGAGCGGGGTCGCGATGAAGATCGACGAGTAGACGCCAGCGAGCATGCCGACGGCGAGGGCCACGGCCAAGTCCAGGAGCGTGCCCGCACCGAGCAGACCAGCTCCCACGACGATGATCGCGAGCACCGGGAGGAGGGATGTGACCGTGGTGTTGATCGAGCGCACGAGGACCTGGTTGACGGAACGATTCGCCGCTTCGCCGTAGGTCATGACCGACTGCGCAGTGATGCCCTTGGTGTCCTCTTTCACCTTGTCGAAGACGACGACGGTGTCGTAGAGCGAGTACCCGAGGATCGTGAGGAAGCCGATGAGGGTCGCCGGCGTCACGGGCAGGCCCGTGATCGCGTAGATACCCACCGTCAGGATGATGTCGTGCACGAGCGCCACGAGCGCTGCGACGGCAAAGCGCCACTCGAAATAGATCGCGAGGAAGATGGTCACCAGGACGAGGAAGACGATGAGCGCCTGGATGCCCTTCGACGTGATCTCGGCACCCCAGGTGGGTCCCACCACCTGCACACTGATGTCCGTGGCGGCGACGCCGCAGGTGTCAGCGAGGATGCGGGAGATCTCCTGGCTCTGCGCAGCATCCACCGGAGGCGTCTGCACGCGGATGATCCCGGCGCCCGTCTCGGTCACGATGGCTTCTTCGCCTGTCGCCTGACTGGTGGCCTCGCGAGCACTCTCGATCGAGCACGTGGCATTGGGCACGGAGAAGACTGCCCCGCCCTGGAATTCGACACCGAGGTTGAGGCCGCGGAAGCCCAGAGCCGCGAGCGAGATGAGGACGAGGATGCCCGAGATGATGAACCAGGTACGCCGGCGGCCGACGAAGTTGATGCCGGACTCGCCGCGGTAGAGACGGTCTCCAAGGGAGGCTCGACGCGCCATCAGGACTCCACTCCTACGGTCGTGCGGTCATCTGCAGCGGCTTCGTCTCCGGTGTCACGACCGGACCCCTTGACGCGCAGTCCGGTGAGCCAGCTGGCCTTCTGCATCCACCCGGAGCGGCAGACGAGCACTGTCAAGGGATAGGTGAAGAGGAACGCGACGAAGATATCGATCAGGGTGATGAGGCCGAGAGTGAATGCGAAGCCCTTCACGTTGCCCACGGAGATGATGTAGAGCACGATCGCTGCGAGGAGCGTGACGAAGTCGGCCGCCAGCAGCGTGCGCCGCGTGGCCGACCAGCCCACCTCGGCTGCCTGGCGCATCGTCTTGCCTTCGCGTAAGGCATCGCGGATGCGTTCGTAGTAGATGATGAAGGAATCCGCCGTGATGCCAATGGAGACGATCGCACCGGCAACTCCCGCCAGCGTAAGCGTGAAGCCCACCGTCTTGCCGAGGGCGACGAAGGACATATAGGCCAGGCCTCCCGCGATCACGAGGCTCAGGACCGCCACGACACCCAGCACGCGGTAGTAGAACAGCATGAAGATCACGATCAGGAGCGCACCGATAGCACCGGCGATGAGGCCTGCGCGCAGTTGATCGCTGCCGACCGTCGGTGACACGCTCGTCACTTCGACGACCTCGAGGTTGACAGGGAGCGCGCCGTAACTCAGGACATTGGCGAGATCCTGCGCCTCCTGGGCAGTGAAGTCGCCCTCGATCTGCGCCTGGCCACCGATGATCGGCTCGTTGAACCTCGGTGCCGAGACCACGACACCATCGAGCACGATGGCAAAGGCGTTACACGGGCTGGCCCCACCGGGTGTGCAGTCGGGCAGTGCGTACAGCTCCTGAGATGCCTCGGCGAGGGCGCGGGCCCCCTCGCTGTCGAAGGTCAGGCTCACCACCCAGCCACCCACGCCCTGCTGGGGCAGCTGCGCTACCGCATCGGTGACGTTGGTGCCCTCGATGAAGGCGGGCTGGAGGGAGTACTTCGCGGCGCCATCCTGGTCGCAGGTACCGAGCCACAACTTGGGATCGTCAGGGCTGCCACCCGACTGATTGATCGGGTCGAGGCAGTCCAGG
>JBEGMG010000278.1:0-3403 GCA_041183165.1 Actinomycetota bacterium
AGGGGCTCGCTGCTCCCGCGCAGGTGCGACGAGCCGCGCTCGCAAGCCTGCTCGTGTCCGCCGTCCCGGGCCTCATCCTCGTCGCGCTCACAGGGAAGTGGTGGCTGCTCGGCGTCGGAGCCGTGGCGCTGCTCGCCGCGTGGCTCTACACCGGTGGCCCCAAGCCCTACGGCTACTTCGGCCTCGGCGAGGTCTTCGTCTTCGCGTTCTTCGGCATCGTCCCCGTCGTCGGAACGGCGTACGTCCAGGCACTGGTCGTTCCGACCGTGGCCTGGGCTGCCTCGATCGGTGTCGGGGCGCTCACCTGCGCCGTGCTCGTGGCCAACAACCTGCGGGACATCCCGACCGACGCGGCCGTCGGCAAGCGCACCCTTGCCGTGCGGATGGGCGACCGCGCCACGCGCGTGAGCTATGTCGTGCTCATCGTCTCGGCGTACGCCGTCATCCCCCCGATCGCACTACCGGGTGGCCTCGGACTTCCCTTCGCCTGGCTCGGCATCGTCTCCGCCGCCCTGGCCTTGCGCCCCGTCCTCGCGGTCATCAGCGGCGCCTCCGGTCGGGACCTCGTGCCCGTGCTGCAGGCCACCGGTCTCCTGGTGCTCGCGTACGGCCTCCTCATGGGGGCGGGACTCGCCCTGTCCTGACGCTGGCGCTTCACGCACGGGCGGCTCGTCGTCGACATCCTCGGCGACCTTGCTGCGCTCGATGCGCTCATCGATTCCCCGGAAGACGCGGGACAGGCCGACACTCGCCCGATCCCTCGACCGGTCAAGCAGGATGAAGCTGATCGCGCCGGAGATCACGAGCGCCACTGCGAGAGCGAGGAGCCCCCTCAACGGGGTGACCACCTGGACGAGGAGCCAGACGGCAGCGAGCAGTGCCACCCGAAGAGCCGTGTAGACCGCGATCCCGCGCATCCCACCACGCTAAACGGGACGCAGCGCGGACCTGTAGCGGGGTGAAGGCGCGACCGCGCGCCCGTCACGCCGGGGGGTTATCGTGTCATCGGGAGGTGAGCATGCTCAGGGTCATCGCGGTCCTACTCGGACTGGCCGTCTACATCTGGTTCATCGTCGACGTCCTGCGCACATCCGGCTCCAGCGTGCGCACGCTGCCGAAATTCGTCTGGCTGCTCATCGTCATTCTCATCCCGCTCCTCGGCGGTCTGCTCTGGCTGCTGGCCGGACGCCCAAGAGGCCAGGGCCGTCGACGCCGGCGTGGGCCGGTCGCCCCCGACGATGATCCTGCGTTCCTGCGCCAGCTTGGCGATGACGCCTGGGTCGAGCGCATGAAGCGTCGCCGCGGCGAAGCCGACGGCCAGGCTCCCGCCTAGGGCATCTGCCCCGCCCGCAGCTAATCGGCACGCTCCGACCGTGTCTCCGCACGCAGCTGATCGGCGCGCAGCTGATCGGCGCGCGGCTGATCGGCACGCCCTGACCATGTCGCTCCTCGCCGAGTGTTCAGTTGCGGACACCGAAAGCTCTGAAATGCGATACGCAACTGCACACTCGGCGGCGTGGGTGGCGCGCGGAGGCCTACAGCCCGGCGTAGGAGTGCAGGCTGTTGACGAAGATGTTGACGCCGAAGTAGTTGATGAGGAAAGACACGAAACCCAGCAGCGAGATGTACGCCGCGCGTCGCCCGCGCCATCCAGCGGTCGATCGCGCGTGGAGGTATCCGGCGTAGATGACCCACGTGATGAAGGCCCAGGTCTCCTTGGGATCCCAGCCCCAGTAGCGACCCCAGGCGTTCTCCGCCCAGATAGCGCCGCTGATGACCGCGAAGGTCCACAGCGGGAAGGCGAAGGCGAGGATGCGGTAGGAGAGGGTGTCGAGTCGCGCGGCATCAGGGAGCGAGGCGACGATGCCGGTCACCTTGCCCTTGCGCTCCGCGCGGTCACGCCAGAGGTAGAGGACGGAGATCGCCGCCGCCACGGTGAAGGCGCCACCGCAGATGATCGCTGATGCGACGTGGATGATGAGCCACCATGACTTCAGCGCCGGGACCAGTTGGGCCGCTTCGGTGTAGAGGACAGTCACAGCGAGGCCGAGGCTGAGCAGCGCGAGGAAGACCACCGGCAGGCCGAGCCAGCGAATATCGCGTCGCAGCGACACGGCGAGGAAGACGACGAGGATCCCGAAGGTCCATGCGAGTGAGAACTCGTACATGTTGCCCCAGGGCACGCGCCCCGCCCAGACTCCGCGCAGCACGAGACCCATGAGCAGCAGTGCGGTGGCGAGCCAGGTGAGCGCCATGGCCACGTTGCCCGACCGCCGTCCGGGGCCGGGCGGGTCAGCCAAGCCGACCCTGTCGGGCTGGACCGCGTCGGGACTCGGAGTCGCCGCTCCGACGGTCACCAACTCAGGCGACATCACCCGCTGACCGCGGGCAGCGAAACTGATGGCGAAGGCGATCAGGGCGGCGATGAGCACGAGCATCGAGGAGTAGACCGCGAGATTGCTCCACTCGGCCAGGGATGCCGCTGTCATGTGGTGCCACTCCCTTCGCTCACCGCTTCGACCACCGCATCGACTTCGGGTGCGAGATCTGCCTCATCGCTACGGGCAAGCCCGGCGACACTCACCACGGTAGCCCCCGACGCGGACTCGCTCGCACGGACCCACACCCGGCGACGCTGGATAAAGAGGGACATCATGAGTCCGACCAGAGCCACGATCGCGGCGGCGAGAGCAGGCTCCTTGCCCGGATCATGAGCGATCTGGAAGGAGGCCCAGCGGGTCACTCCGACGAACTCCACGGTGCCGTTGCCGCCGGGCAGCGCCCAGGTGTCGCCGGGACGCAGGGCTTCGATGCCCAATTGGGTCATCCCCTCGGTGTCGAGTGCATAGATGCTCTGGGGTACGCCGGAGTCGAGGCCGAGGTCACCGGCCCACGCTGAGAGGAAGACCGCCGGATCATCGATCTCGGGGAATGTCGAATGCGGACCGCGCACGTCATCGACGGCGGCAGTGGGCAGGAAGAGTCCCTCGATGCCGATGGACGGAGTGGCATCGGGGGCCTTGAGGACCCCCGTGGAGGTGAGGTTGCCGTCCTGGGGGAGGAAGACCACACCTTCGTCGTGCACCACCCGGCCCAGGGCATCGGTGAGCCGCAGGACGGGGGCGTAGCCGTGACCCACCAGGAAGACCTTGGCTCCGTCGACGCTGAGTGGCTCGTTGACGCGCACCATCACCGCCTCTGCGGAGGCACCGGGCGAGGGCCACAGCGTGAGCTCGGCCTCGAAGAGGCGAGGTGCTCCGCGCTGAGCCTCGTCGCGCTCGAAGTCCACGCGGAAGTCATCGAGTGTGAAAGCGAAAGGCGGTAGCGAGGCGGGGTCGACGAGTCGACCCCCACCCCAAGCGTCGTACTGCGTGAGGGTGTCGGAGAAGCCACTCCCCTCGCG
>JBEGMG010000279.1:0-5812 GCA_041183165.1 Actinomycetota bacterium
CTCGAGCACGAGTACGTCGACCCCCCGCTGCGCCAGGCCGTAGGCCAGCGTCGCACCACCCATGCCGCTACCGACGATGACGACGTCCGCGGATTCCTGCATGTCCCTATCCCATCACGGACACAGCCATGCCGTCGGGCACTTGAGCGCGAGGGCTTAGGGATAGCGCACGGGGCGCGCAGAAGACCCCGGCTGATTGTTCGCCGAAAATGTCCGCGCGAGATAGCGCGCCTTGCCCGGGTCCCCCGCGGCGTTGAGTGCGAAGGGACCGCCGTACCCGACGTAGTCGATGTCCGTGCCGCGCCGCACCCAGCGCAGACACTGCTCGAGCGTGGAGCACGGCATGCCGACGTCGGTCACAGCCGGAAGGGCTGCCCGAATGCCCTCCGGCGTGATCTCACCCAGCAGCCTTGCGGACTGCTCGGCAGCCAGGATGGCGATTGCGGCCGCGTCGTACGCCTGCGGGGAGTACGCCGTCTTGCTCGCTTGAGGGGCAAGCGCCTTGACCCGAGACGCCAGGCCCCGCGGGACGCGCAGATCCACTTCGACCGTGACCGCCCCATCGAGCGTGCCTCGACGCAGCTGGCCGGCGTCGACACTGTCGGCGGCCAGTGGGCTCAGTAGCACGGTCGCCGGCATCCCGCGCACGATGAGTTCGCGCAGGATATCCGTGGTCTCCGCACCTGAGGCAAGCAGCAGGGCGTCCGCACTGGCACGCACGATGCTACCCACCGTGCCCCGGGTTGAATCGCTCTTTCCGTAGATGACGCTGGATGTTTCCAGGCCGATATCCCGGGCACGATCGAGGGCGGCATCGATGAGAGCCTGCTGGTCCCTGGGGCCGACCACCACGATGCGTACCGCGCCCCGATCCTTGGCCACAGTCGCCAGCATCGCGCCGGCCAGTGGCTCCGCGGGGACCACTCGGGCGAGAACGCCGGTGAGTAGTCCACTGGTGGTCGCGGGAGAGATGAGTGTGCGTCCCTGGACCGCCGGCAGGTTGTCCAGGACCAGGGTTGACGACAGCGGTCCGATGATCGCCTGTGCGCCACTGAGGCGCGTCATGGTGCGGGCGAAGATCCCTGAGCCCTGGCCACCGGAATTCCCCGGAGCCAGCGTGATCGGCGAGCCGAGGACACCGCCGGCGGCATTGGCGTCATCCACCGCGAGGCGCACGGCTGCCTGCGTCGCCGGACCGTAGGACTTGAGCGACCCCGTGTCAGGCAGTGCCGTCCCCAGCGTCAGCACCGTCACCTTGCGGGGAGCAGCAGTGACCTGCGCGGGTTGCGCAGCCGCCGCCGGCATGACCAGCGCGGTGGCAAGAGCACCCGCGGCGAGTACGGCGTAGCGGCGCATGAGTCGATGCTAGGTCCCCTGCTCGCATGAAGGTCGGCCGGACGGCCGCGGGGGCGCGGCGCAGTGTTGAATGCAGGCGTGGACACCCTGCGCATCGGCGTCATCGGCACCGGAAACATCGGCACTTCGCACGCCCGCTCCCTCGCCCGCGAGGTGTCCGGGGCGCAAGTGGCGTGGCTCTATGACGCTGACAACGCGCGGGCGGTCGCACTGGGAGATGAACTGGGGGCAAACGTCGCCCCCAACGTCGAACAACTCATCGCATCGAGCGATGCGGTCGTGATCGCATCACCCGATGCCCTGCATGCGGAGCAGGCCCTCATCTGCCTCGATGCCCAGCGCCCCACCCTGTGCGAGAAGCCGCTCGCGCCCACGGTGGCGGCGGCCCGTTCGGTGGTCGATGCCGAGATCGATCTGGGCCAGCGATTGATCTCACTGGGTTTCATGAGGCGATTCGACCCCGGCTACATCGCACTCAAGGATTCGATGGCATCGGTCGGGCGGGCACTGATCGTCCACAACGCGCATCGCAACTCCTTCGCGCCGTACGGGCTGACGACCGCGGGCACGCTGACCAACTCCGCAATCCACGAGATCGATATCAACCGCTGGTTGCTCGACGACGATTACGCAACCGTCCAGGTCATCGCGGGAAGGCCCGGGCCGCGCACGCCCGATGGCGAACTCGACCCCATCCTCATGCTCCTCACCACGCGCGGCGGCGTACTCGTGGAGGTCGAGGCCTTCGTCAACGCCGCCTACGGCTACGAGGTGCGCTGCGAGGTCGTCGGCAGCGAGGGCACGGTGGAGATGGGGGACGGCGCATTCCTCACGCGACGAGCCGAGCGCGCCATCGGGCACGATCTGCCCGAACTCTGGCTCGGTCGCTTCGAGGATGCATATCGCCGACAGCTCCAGGCCTGGGTCGATGCCACGCACGCCGGGCGCACGAGCGGGGCAACCGCATGGGACGGCCTTGTGGCCACCATCACGGCCAACGCCGCGGTCGACTCGATCACCGAGGGTCCGCAGTCGATCGATCTGCCCCCACGGCCCGCCCTCTATGCGTGAGGGCGGCCGCGCCTAGCGGATAGGTGTGAGCTGCTGCTCCGCCTCAGGCACCGTCATGGCTCCGGTCATGATGGCCACGACGTCCTGCATCTGGTGCGACTGCGGAGTGACCACTGCGGCGCGGCGCCCCAGGCGCTGCACGTGAATGCGGTCGGCGACATCGAAGACCTGGGGCATGTTGTGGGAGATCAGGATGATGCTCATCCCGCGATCACGAAGGTCCTTGATGAGCTGGAGCACGCGTGCTGACTCGTTGACGCCAAGTGCAGCGGTGGGCTCGTCGAGGATGACGACCTGCGAGCCGAAGGCCCCTGCGCGTGCCACGGCGACGGCCTGGCGCTGACCACCGGAGAGGGTCTCGACCGGCTGCGTGATGCTCTGCACGGTGAGTACGCCCAGCTCGTTGAGGCTCTTGGTCGCCTTGTTCCGCATGCCCTTCTTATCGAGGCTGCGGAAGACCTTGCCCAGGAAGCCCTTCTTGCGCTCTTCACGCCCGAGGTAGAGGTTCTCGGAGATGTCGAGTGCAGGCGCGACCGCGAGGGTCTGGTAGACGGTCTCGACACCGTGCGCGCGAGCGTCGTTGGTGGACTTGAAAGCCACGCGGTTGCCGCTGACGAACATCTCGCCGGAATCCGGCGAGAGGGCTCCGGACAGGCACTTGATGAGCGTGGACTTGCCGGCACCGTTGTCGCCGACGACCGCGCACACCTCACCGGGGTAGAGCTCGAAGTTGCAGTCGGCGAGGCCGACGACGCGGCCGAAGGACTTGTTGAGGTCCTTTGCCTGGACGATCGGCTGGGCTGTGGTCGTAGCGGTCATGCCTTCACCTTCCGAATCCACTGGTCGACAGCGACGGCGACGATGACGAGGACGCCGATCGCGAGCACGCGATAGGCCTGGTCGAGTCCGGCCAGGGAGAGGCCGAAGTCGAGGACGACGATGATGAGCGTTCCGAGGAGCGTGCCGATGAGGCGACCGCGGCCACCGAAGAGCGAGGTGCCACCGATCACGACGGCGGTGATCGTCTCGAGGTTGATTTCGGGAGCGACGTTGGGGCTGGCGGCGTCGAGGCGGCCGATGGTGATCCAGCCCGCGATGCCGATGACGACACCGGCGATGGCGTAGACGCTGAAGAGCACGCGCTTGACGTTGATGCCGGAGAGCTCGGCGGCCGCGGGGTCATCGCCGACGGCGTAGACGTGAGTGCCCCAGGCCGTGCCACGCAGCGCGTAGGCGAAGATCCCGTAGAGGGCGAGCATGACCACGAGACCGAGGGTGAAGGTGAACGGCCCGATCTGGAAGCCCGTGCCGAGCAGCCCCATGAAGTCGGGCATCTCCTTGCCCTGGATGGTGCGAGCCTTGAACAGGATCAGCGTGAGGGCCGTGAAGATACTCAGGGTGCCCAGGGTCACGATGAACGGTGGCAGGTTGAATCGCACGATGAGGAAGCCGTTGAGACTGCTTGCCAACGTCGAGACGAGGATTCCGACGAAGACAGCGAGAGCAGGATTCTGCCCGGCCATGAAGGTGACGTTGGAGGCGGTGACGTAGACCGCCATGTTGGCCATGAACATCTGGCCGAAGACCATGATGGCGCCGATGCTCAGATCGATGCCTGCGGTGAGGATGACGATCGTCTGGGCAATTGCCAGGGTGCCGACGATGACGGTCTGCTGCAGGACCAGCGAGAGCGTGCCCGGCTTGATGAAGTTGTCGAGATCACCGACGCCTAGGAAGCCCAGTCCGACGAAGATAACCATCAGGATGGCCAGCACCACGAGCGGGCTGACCCACGGGTAACGATGCAGGGTCGCTTGGACCTTCTGCATCGTCGTCGCCTTGCCGGCGAATTCCTCGACGGCCGTCGTGGGAGCCGTTGAACTCACGTCAACCTCCAGGCGTGGTGCGGGTGGGGGGAAGACTAGCGAAGAAGAGATAGTGCGGGGCGGCCTTCGTAAAGAAAGCCGCCCCGCACCCGACTACCTAGGAATCGATCAGCCCCAGGCGTTGTCGATGCACTGCTGGGCAGTCCACTGCTCGGCAGCCGTGACGGTGTCCTGCGGATCCTCGGTGCAGAGCTTCACACCGGTATCGAAGAACTCGCCGTTGGCCGAGGTGGGTGCCGGCGGCGCGCCACCGGCGGCGATGGCCGCAATGGCCTCGACGCCGAGGCTCGCCATGAGGAGCGGGTACTGCTGCGAGGTGGCCTGGATCTCGCCAGCCTTCACAGCCTCGACACCCGCGAGGCCACCGTCGACCGACACGATGACGACGTCCGTGCCGATGGTCTTGCCGGCGGCCTTGAGGGCCTCAGCAGCACCGAAGGCGGTGGGCTCGTTGATCGTGTAGACGACGTTGATGTCGGGGTTAGCAGCGAGGCACTTCTCCATGCCCGCGCGGCCACCCTCCTGGTTGGCGCCCGTGGCTTCGAGGCAGACCCACTCGTACTCGCCACCGGCACCGGTGGTGTAGGTGCCAGAAGCATCCTCGTCACCCATGACCGTCAGGTCCTTGATGTCGACGCCGAGGCCCTTGAGGAAGCCATTGTCACGGCAGTAGTCGACGGAGACCATGCGGTCGTTGAAGATGACCAGGCGAGCGATGGTGGCCTTCTCGCCGTTCAGCCAGCCAGCGGTCCACTGGCCAATGGCCTCGCCCGCAAGGCAGTTGTCGGTCGCGAAGGTGATGTCCACGACGTCCGGGGGATCGGTCGGGGTGTCGAGCGCAATGACGTAGAGGCCCGCGGCGCGTGCCTTCTCGATCGCGGCGTTGACGTTGGTCGAGATGGGCGTGATCAGGATGCCCGCGTCACCGCGTGCGATGGCCTGCTCGATGAGATCGATCTGGCCCTGATCGTCGCCCTCTGCCTTGCCGGAGCCGACGGTGAGCTCGACACCCTGAGCTGCAGCAGCCTCCTTCGCGCCCTCCTGCATGGCGACGAAGAACGGGTTGGTCGAGTCCTTGGTGATCAGCGTCACCTTGACGGGGTCTGCCGGTGCGGGTGCCGGGGCCTCCGAGGTCTCCGCAGCGGAGGACTCGGGAGCAGCCGAGCTGGACGAGCCGCTGTCACTGGAGCCACCGCAAGCGGCGAGGCCCAGTGCCAGCACGCCGGCGGAGGCCACGAAGGCCATCCGGCGACCTGTGAATGCACGTGCCATGAAGAAACTCCTCTTCATTGGGGGTCGGGTGACCCCGGGGGTCTACGCAACCTGTCGCGATGTGCCTCGAAGCGCAAGACGGCCATGCCGCCTGTTACGCAATCGTTCCGAGGACGAGACCTTGACAACGTTGTCGTGAAGGCTTTCTATGGCCTGCGTCACACCTACGTCAAGGTCTTTCCGGGGAGGATGAGCGTCCGTTATGGGTTCGTTACCGGGTGCCCCTA
>JBEGMG010000280.1:0-4714 GCA_041183165.1 Actinomycetota bacterium
CGGTGGCTCCTCGGCGAGCGTGCCCGCGAAGTGGACCGTCATGTCAGCCACCCACTCCTCCGTGAGTGGCCGAATGCCAGAGCGACCTTCGATGAGAGCGGACCAGTTGCTCGCCACGTCACCGCCCAGCGGTGTCGTGGCTCCCAGCCCCGTGACGGCGATGCGCATCGGTCAGGCGGTCGACTTCTCGATGTAGGCGACGGCGTCGCCGACGGTGCGGAGGTTCTTGACCTCGCTGTCGGGGATCTTCACGCCCCACTTGTCCTCGGCGGCCATGACGACCTCGACCATGGACAGCGAGTCGATGTCCAGATCGTCGATGAAGGACTTGTCCGGCTGGATGTCGGCGACGGGGACTCCGGCCACCTCGTTGACGATGACGGCAAGGCCGTCGAGGATCTCCTGGCTCATGGTGCTTCCTTTCGGCGTGAGTGTGCGATGGGTGCGCGGGGGTCCACGCTAGGGCAGGGTCACGACCTGGGCTGCATAGGCCAGGCCGGCTCCGAATCCGATGAGGAGAGCGGTGCCCCCGTGGGGGACCTCACCGGCGGAGAGCATGCGGTCCATCGCGATGGGGATGGACGCTGCCGAGGTGTTGCCCGTCGTCTCGACATCGCGGGCGACGGGCACGTGCTCGGGCAGTTTGAGGGCGCGGATCATGGCATCGGTGATGCGCATATTGGCCTGATGGGGGATGAAGGCGTCCAGCTCGTCGGCCGTCACTCCTGCGCGATCGAGTGCCTCCTGCGCCTTGGCGGAGCCGTTGGAGACCGCCCAGCGGAAGACCTGCTGACCCTGCATCGAGAGCGTGGGGAAGCGATCGCCGCCGTTGTCTCGGTAGTCGATGAGCGACTGCGTCATGCAGATCGCGTCGTGCTGCGAGCCATCGGAGCCCCATACGACGGGACCGATGGCGGGCTCTGTCGACGGCCCCACCACGACGGCACCTGCGCCGTCGGCGAAGATGAAGGCCGTCGAGCGATCGTCGAGATCGATCCAGTCGGTGAGCTTCTCGACGCCGACCACGATGACGTATTCGGCGCTTCCGCCGCGCACCATGTCCTGGGCCATGGCGAGTCCGTAGCAAAAGCCCGCGCAGGCCGAGCTGATGTCTGTCGACGCGGCATTGACGGCACCGAGACGGTAGGCGACCTCCGAGGCGGCCGACGGCGTCTGGAAGGGGTGCGTCACGGTCGCGACGAGCACGAAACCCACCTGGTCGGGGGTGATGCCCGCGGAGGCGAGCGCCTTCTCCGCGGCGTACACGGCCAGGTCGACGACGGACTCATCCGGCGCTGCGTAGCGTCGCTCGGCGATGCCCGAACGCTCGCGAATCCACTCATCGGTGGAGTCGATGCGCTCGCACACCTCGGCATTGGTCACGACTCGCTCGGGGCGGTAGCTGCCCACGGACAGGATGCGCGCGTACGGCGCTCCCACCGGGGTCTGGATGCGCGCGGTCATGCGGTGGCCTCCTCATGGCGGGGATGAAGTCGCACCAGCGGCGCGCCCGGAGAAACAGGGTCGCCGTCCTCGACGATCCATTCGACGATGGTGCCGCCGTGCGGGGCGGTGACCTCGACGGTGTCGCGCAGATTGCTCACGCGACCGATCGCCGCGGAGCGGGGAAGGGGGTCGCCGATCCCGACGGTGGGATCCGCGCGGTGGAAGATGCCCTTCATCGGCGAGACCACGAGGCGCCAGGTGGGCGACTCGTCGACCGAACTGGGCACGCCGTGGCGCTGCACCAGGTCCCATGCGGCATCGAGGTCGTCGGGAGTGTTGAGTGCGACCGTCTCCACCCCGGGGAGAGCGCGCTTGGCGAGACCGGTGAGGGTGCCCGCCGGAGGGATCTCGATGAGCCCGGTCACGCCGAGGTCGGCCATGGTGGCCATGCACAGATCCCAGCGGACGGGGCGGCTGACCTGTGCGACGAGGCGGGCGAGGACATCTCGGCCGTCGTGTACGACGCGGCCGTCGGCATTGGACACCAGGTGGATGCGGGGGTCGTGCGTGGAGATGGAGCGCGAGTGGCGCGCGAGCACCTCGACCGCGGGGGCCATGTGGTCGGTGTGGAAGGCACCCGCGACCTGCAGGGGGCGGATCCGCGCCTTCTCTGGCGGAGTATCAGCGAATGCCGCGAGAGCCTCGAGTGTGCCGGCTACGACGATCTGCCCGGCACCGTTGATGTTGGCGGGCGTGAGCCCCGCTGCTGTCGCGGCAGCGATCACCTCGTCGGGATCACCGCCCAGCACGGCACTCATGCCCGTGGGCGTGAGTGCTGCTGCCTGCGCCATCGCGCGACCGCGCTCGCGCACGAAGACCATGGCCTGCTCGGCGGTGAGCACGCCCGCGGCGGCAGCCGCAGTGATCTCACCGACGCTGTGTCCCGCGCCGACGGAGACGCGAGAGAACGCCTCGGCGGGATGCGGGAAGAGGGAGAGCAGGGTCACCAGGCCTGCGCCGACGAGCAGTGGCTGGGCGATGGCGGTGTCACGGATGGTGTCGGCATCGGAGCGGGTGCCGTGCTCGATCAGGTCGACGCCGCTCACGACGGAGAGCCACTCGAGCCGGGCCTCGACGCCGGGTACGTCGAGCCAGGGGGTGAGGAACCCGGGAGCCTGGGCTCCTTGTCCGGGGGCGACAACGACCAGCACGGGCGTCACTCTCTCGCGGCCTAGGGGGCGGCCGAACGTGAGGGGCCGCCAATGTCTCCGGTGTGGATTTGTAGGAACCCTACAACCGGGCGAGGATCAGTCCCAGCCTGAGGGCCAGGGCATCGCGGGGCTCCCCGGGCGAGCGACCCGTGAGGTCCTCGATGCGGCGCAGGCGATAGCGCACGGTGTTGGGGTGCACGAAGAGCACGCGGGCCGTCCCCTCCAGGCTGGTCCTCCGCTCGAGGTGCACCTCCAGGGTCTGGCGTAGATCAGGATCGGCGAGCACCGCCTCCAGCTCGGAGACGAGCTGTCGCCGCGCACGCTCCTCGCCCGCCAGGGCGCGCTCGGGCAGCAGATCGTCCGCGGCCACGGGTCGTGGTGCATCGGGCCATCCGCGCGCTGCGGCGTACGCGCTCACCGCGGTCGAGCACGACGCGGGTATCGATGCGGTATCCACCGCCCGCGGGCCGATCACCACGGGGCCCCTGCCGAAGTGCGGTGAGAGCAGCCGCGCGGTGCGTTCGTCGTCGCCTGGGCCGGCTGCGAGCACGACCAGGGCATCGCCGTGCAGAGCGGTGAGGAGTGCCATGCCGTGGTGCTCGGCGGCGAGACGCATCACCTGCAGGCCTCCCGCGCTGTCGGCGTCCGGTGGCGGACCGACGAGGACGGTTCCTCCCGCGCCGGTGGGCCAGCCCAGGGCTCCCGCACGAGCGAGGATGGCGGGGTCGGCCTCATCGCGAAGCAGCGACTCCATGACGAGCGCCTCGAGGCGCGCATCCCAGGCCCCGCGCGCCTCGGCGGCGCGGGCGTAGACCTCGGCGGCGGCGAAGGCGATCTCGCGCGAGTAGCTCAGGACGGCGTCGCGTACGCCGGGCGCGGCGTCCGGCCCGGCGATCTCCGGCAGGGCCTGCTCGAGGAGGTCGACCGTGCAACGAACCATCTCCACCGTCTGCTCCAGCGTGATCGCCCCGGCCAACTCCCGTGGTGCGGCGCTGAAGACATCAAGGGCACTGGCTCGCGCTTGATCGGGCTCGCGGTACCACGCGATGACGCCCGAGATGCCGGCCTGTGCGATGAGCGCGACCCAGGAGCGCTCGTCGGGTGGCAGATCGCGGAACCACTCCAGTCGATCATCCAGGTGTGCGGTGACGGTCGTCGCCAACTGGCCCGACGCTCTCTCGAGTCGACGTGCGGTGGTGGATCGGGTGGATGCCGCCACTAGCCCAGGCCGGCGGAACTCAGGCCCGTGAGGTCTCCGATGATGCGACCGATGAGGAAGGTCACGCCGGCTGCGAGTGCGCCCACGGTGAATTGCCGGACCGCGCCGCGGACGACGCCTCGTCCGGAGAACCGGCCCACGAGGCCACCGACGACGAGGAGGGCGACAGCCGCGAGCGCCACCGCGAGCGCGAGGGGCACGATGCCGCTGCCGAAGACGGCGGGCCAGACCACGGCGAGGAGGTAGGGGAGCACCACGACGAAGGCGCCGATGGCGAAGGCAAGGAAGCTGGAGAAGGCAACCTTGTAGGGGTTGCCGAGCTCATCGGGGTTGAGTCCGAGCTCCTCGCGCGCCAGCGTGTCGAGTGCCACCTTGGGGTCGGCGAAGATCCGGTCGGTCGCAGCCTTGGCGGTGGCGCGGTCCATGCCCTTGGCCCGGTAGATGAGCTCGAGTTCCTTGCGCTCCTCCTCGGGCTTGTCGCGCAACTCGCGCGCTTCCATCTCCAACTCGCGGGCGAAGAGGTCGCGCTGGCTGGCGACGCTGACGTATTCACCTGCCGCCATGGAGAACGCGCCTGCGAGCAGGCCGGCGATGCCGGCGAAGAGCACCACGCCGTTGTCGGTGCCGGTGCCGGCGAAGCCCATGACCAGGGCGGTGTTGGATACCAGGCCATCGCTGATGCCGAAGATCGCCGCGCGCACGGTCCCGGAGGCATCGACGCGATGCCACTGCTCCCCGAAGTCGACTGATCCGTCGGCCGAGATGACACCGCGGTCGATCGCTGCGGTCGCGGGGGTGTGCTCGCGCAGGCGACGGAAGGTCTCGGCATGCTCACGCT
>JBEGMG010000281.1:0-5384 GCA_041183165.1 Actinomycetota bacterium
CGCCGTCGGACCGGCCAAGCCGGCCCGCTTGGCGGTGGAGGACGCCGTCGGACCGGCCAAGCCGGCCCGCTTGGCGTCCTGGTTCACCCAGCGTCCGCGAGCAGATCCGGCAGCCGGTCGAGCAGCCGGCGCTCGTCGGCGTAGGCCAGTCGCTCGCGGATGTCGGTCAACGGGAACCATGCGACCTCGACGACTTCAGCGTCCTCGTCGGAGAGCTCACCCCCCGAGGCTTCCATGAGGTAGTGGTGCACGGTCTTGTGGATACGCCGATTCTCAGCGATGAACCAAAAGTCGATCACACCGAGCGGAGCGAGGACACGCCCTCGAATGCCGGTCTCCTCCTCCACCTCGCGCACCGCCGCGTCCTCGGGAGTCTCCCCCTCCTCGAGGTGTCCCTTGGGCAGCGACCAGACGAGGCGGCCGCGGCGGTCGTGCCGCGCGATCAGTGCCGCGCGCAGGTGCGCGCCGGTGCGATCGACCACTAGTCCTCCGGCCGAGGTCTCCTCGACCTTGGGCATGCGCGGGGGGCGACGGCCAGGGGATGTGCTGGCCGCGGCCTTCTTGGGGGATGCCTTGCTCGCGGCGCGCCGCGCAGGTGTGGGCTTGTCCGGGCCCCCCCGGCTCCCGGAGCCCTTGGACGCTCCGGATTCAGCCATGGCTTGAGGATAACCGCGTTGGGCGAGGGCGCCCGGGGGGGCGCGACAGGGGTGGCTCTGCCGCCCCGCCGGGCCGGTGCGGCCTAGGCTCCCCCCATGGCTGAGGCACCCCTGTCGGGCTCCTCACCCGCCGCGACCCTGCTGGGGATCGCCGACGCCCTCGCTCCCCTCACGGCGCGATTCGCCGAAGCCGGGCATGAGCTGGCGCTCGTGGGCGGCCCCGTCCGCGACATCATGCTCGGGCGACCGGGGGTCGCCCATGACCTCGATCTGACCACCGATGCCCATCCCGAGCGCATCGAGGAGCTGGCGCGGGGATGGGCCGATCACGTCTGGGACGTGGGCATCCGCTTCGGCACGGTGGGTGCCCGCAAGGGCGACCATCACCTGGAGATCACGACGTATCGGTCCGAGTCCTACGACCCCGACTCACGCAAGCCGGAGGTGACATTCGGCGACACCCTCGCCGGCGACCTGGCTCGGCGCGATTTCACGATCAACGCCATGGCCGTGCGCCTGCCCAGCCTGGAGTTCGTCGACCTGCATGACGGTATGCGGGATCTCTCCGACCGCCTGCTGCGCACGCCAATCGCGCCGGAGGAGTCCTTCGGTGACGATCCCCTTCGCATGCTTCGGGCGGCCCGCTTCGTCTCGCAACTCGGATTCGCGATCACCCCCGAGGTGCTGGTGGCGATGCGGGATATGTCTTCGCGCCTGGAGATCGTCTCCGCGGAGCGGATCCGCGACGAACTGACCAAGCTCCTGCTCGGAGCGCGCCCGCGCCTGGGCCTGGCCGTCCTCGTCGAGACGGGGCTGGCGGCGTACGTCCTGCCTGAATTGCCCGGCCTGCAACTCGAAATCGACGAACACCACCGGCACAAGGACGTCTACGAGCACTCGCTCACGGTCATGGAGCAGGCCATCGACCTGGAGACATCGCATGCACCAGCCTCCGAGCCCGACATCGTGCTGCGACTCGCCGCCCTGCTCCACGACATCGGCAAGCCCAAGACGCGTCGTTACGAGAGCGAAGGTGGAGTCTCCTTCCACCATCACGAAGTGGTGGGTGCCCGCATGGTGCGCAAGCGCCTTACCGCTTTGCGCTATCCAAATGACGTCGTAGACGACGTCTCCAAACTCACCGAATTGCACCTTCGCTTCCACGGCTACGGCACCGGAGAGTGGACCGACTCGGCGGTGAGACGCTACGTGCGTGACGCAGGGGATCAGCTGACGCGCCTGCACAAGTTGACTCGCGCGGACTGCACCACCCGCAATCGCAAGCGCGCCGCTGCGCTGCAGGAGGCCTACGACGGGCTTGAGCAGCGGATCGCCGTCTTGGCGGCGCAGGAGGAACTAGACGCGATCCGGCCCGACCTCGACGGCAATCGGATCATGGAGATCCTGGGCATTCCCCCGAGCCGTGAGGTCGGTGCGGCCTATGACTACCTACTTGAGCTTCGCCTTGACCGCGGCCCGCTCGGCGAGGAGGAAGCGGAGCGCGAGCTGCGTGCCTGGTGGGCGGCCCGCCAGGCGTAGTGCCGGCTAGGCGGCGACCTGCTCCGCCGGCGTGCGTCGACCAGCAGCCGCCCACACCTGGATCACGCCGAGCAGCACGAGGGCGATGAGCGCAGCCCAGATCGTGCGCGCCACCGAGAGGTCGTTGCCGATGACGACGATCATGGTGAAGATCACCGCGACGCCGACGCGTAGCCACCGCGCGTGAGCGGCCACCGACGCACCCGACGACGTGATCGGCCCCACCGGGATGTTCCGCGCCACGTCGTCAGCCAGGTTGTTGACTGCGGCGCGTAGCTCCACGGCCCAGCGAGCACCGCAGAGGTAGAGGCCCACAGCCAAGACGATGATGCCGAGCGCGACGATGGCGTAGGCACCGTTGTAGAGGAACTTCAGCAGTTGGTCGTAGAACGTCTGCGACGCCTTCTCGAAGGGGGTGCCCTCGAGGGTGTTGACGAAGACCGTCTCGCCAATGCCGAGTCCGACGATGAGCAGGAGGCCACCCACGGCGGCGCCACCTCCTGCCCACGCGACCATTCGTGGACGGCGCCGTGCGAGCACCGCAGCGAGGACGAGCAGCAGGATCGCGATGAAGAACAGGGCCACGGCAATGGGGGACGTGAGGGAGTAGATGGTCCGGATCTGTGCGAGCTGAGGCGCCTCCAGGAGCACGATCTGGCGATCGGCTTCGGGCACGTTGATGTTGGCGGCGGCGGAGAAGCCACGGTCGACCAGCCCCTGCTTCACCTGATCGATGAGCGAGCTGATGTCGAGCACGACCTCATCGCCCTGGAGCGAGACCGGCCCGTCTTCGCGGCCCTCGAGGATCGCCATGAGGCCCTTCTGCGCCGCAGTATTGGCGAGGGTCCACAGTTGCTTGAACTGGTCGGATCGCACGAGCCGATCGACGACCTGCGCGATGAGCGAATCGATCGCTCCGGATACGACCGGCACGAGTGCCTTGAGCGCGGGGTACTGCTCGATGAGTCCCGCGAAGACCTGGTTGACCAAGGCCTCGGGATCGATCTGCTCCTCGATCTTGTCCGTGATGAACACCGAGAGGGAGTCCTGGACGTCCTCGTCGTAGGCCAGGGGCTGCATCGTCTCGAGGTAGCGCTCGGTGTCGGTGACGGTGCGATGGCCCCAGTACGTGACCGTGCCGAGTGGCAGCAGGCCCAGGCCGAGGATGAGCGCGAGGAGCGCGGCGATGGAGCGCGCTCCGATGCGGCGCTTAGCGGGCGAGGGAGGTGCGGAGGTGTCGGTCACGGGCGCAGCCTAGCCGTCGGCGTGCCGCCGCTCACGACCTTTGGCGCCGAACCCGCGGTACCACGCGGCATTGGCGGCGACCAGCACCGCCACAGCGAGTGCCACGAAGGGTGCGATGCCCGACTCGGGGCTCGTGAAGGCGACGGCCACGATGCCCATGACCAGCGCGACATTGACGGAGACATCGAAGATGGAGAAGACGCGGCCGAGATAGTCGTCGTCGATCTCGCGCTGGATGAGCGTGTCGCTTGCCACTTTGGCCGCCTGATTGGCGAATCCCAGTGAGATGGCTGCACCGAGCAGCGGCCATAGTGCAGGGAGGTACATCCCCGCAAGAACGCCGATGGCGATGAGGGGAGCCCCCTGTCCAACCGCGATCACCGTCCAGGGCACGTATCCCATGCGGCGTACGCGCCCGGGAGTGACGATCGCGCCGAGGAGCGCACCGAGCGCGGCGGCACCGGTCACCAGGGCGAACTGACCGAGTGCGGCGTCTGGATCGCTGGAGGCGTTGAACGTGTTGCGGATGAGGAGTAGCCCGAGCACGGTGAGCGCTCCGAAGGCGATGCGCTGCACGATCACCACGATCACGGCGCGACCGGCGATGGGGTGCGCGGCGAGCTGCCGCAATCCATCGGCTAGGCCCTGGAGGACTCCGAGCAGGGAGTTGCGCACGGTGTCCTCGTCGGGACCGAGTCGGTCCTTAGGAAGTGTCGATGCGATCACGGAGGCGAGGACGTATGACGCGATCGCGCACGTGAGGACGACGACGCTGCCCGTGTCCCCGCCACCGGAGACCGCTCGAATGCCGACACCGACGAGCCCGCCGACGGCGGCCGCAATCGTGCCCGCGGTGGGGGTGAGGGCATTGGCGGTCACAAGCAGCGGGCCGTCGACCACGTGCGGCAGGGATGCGGCGACTCCCGCGAGCACGAAGCGGGCGACACCGAGCACGAGCAGCACACTGACGGCGAGATCAAGTCCGTCGTGGCGCGACCACACCAGCGCGGCCACGGCGATGACGAGCGTGCCCCGCAGGAGATTGGCGTAGACGAGCACCTGACGTCGACGCCACTCGTCGAGGAACACTCCGGCGAAGGGGCCCACGAGCGAATAGGGGAGGAAGAGCACCGCGAATGCCCCCGCGACGGATGCAGCGGTGGGCTGTCGCTCCGGCGAGAAGAGCACGAACGTCGCGAGGGCCGCTTGGAGCAGGCCGTCGCCGAACTGGCCTGCCAGGCGGACGCCGAAGAGGCGGCGGAAGTCGCCGACGACGAGGACGGCGCGCAGATTGCTCAGGGCCGCCACAGGCTCAGGTTATGCCTCGTTGAACTCATCCGGGTTGGGACCGGTGCGCCGGCCGGATTCGAGAGTGGCGATGGCGGCCATGTCCGCGTCGTCGAGCTGGAAGTCGAAGACGTCGATGTTCTGCTCGATGCGCTCCGGCGTCACCGACTTGGGCAGCACGATGTTGCCGAGTTGGATGCTCCAGCGCACCATCACCTGTGCGGGCGACTTGCCGTGCTTGGCGGAGACCTCGGCGATGACCGGGTCGTCGATGAGGCGCCCCGATCCGAGCGGGCTCCATGCCTCGGTCTTGATGCCCAGGCGCGCGTCGATATCGCGGAGTTCGGTCTGGGGCAGCCACGGGTGGAGCTCGATCTGATTGATGGCCGGGATCACACCGGTCTCATCGATGATCTTGCGCAGGTGGGCGTCGTGGAAGTTCGAGACGCCAATCGATCGCGCGCGGCCCTCCTCGCGCAGGCGGATGAGCGCGCGCCACGAGTCGAGGTACACGTCGCGGGCCGGTGTAGGCCAGTGGATGAGATAGAGGTCAACCTCGTCGATGCCGAGCAGGCCCGTGCTCTTGTCGAAGGCACGCAGGGTCTGGTCATAGCCGTGGTCGGTGTTCCACACCTTCGTGGTGACGAAGACATCGTC
>JBEGMG010000282.1:0-3758 GCA_041183165.1 Actinomycetota bacterium
GCCACCTTGCTCACGACGACGTACCCCTGCTCGCCTGCGTTCTCGGCGATCCAGCGCATCGGCTCGACGGCGGCCTTGGCCACGACGGACACGCCGGTCGCCTCGTCGCCCGACTTGCCGAGGTCGCCCTCGAGCGACTTGCTGGCATGCACCAGCGCAGTGCCGCCACCAGCGACGATGCCCTCGTCGATCGCGGCGCGAGTCGCTGAGACTGCGTCCTCGACGCGGTGCTTCTTCTCCTTGAGCTCGACCTCGGTGTGCGCTCCCACCTTGATCACGACAACACCGCCGGAAAGCTTGGCGAGGCGCTCCTGGAGCTTCTCGCGGTCCCAATCCGAGTCGGTGCGCTCGATCTCCTGGCGGATCTGAGAGATGCGATCGGTCACGGCCTGCTTGTCGCCCGCGCCGTCGACGATCGTGGTGTCATCCTTCGTGACGACGATGCGGCGGGCATGGCCGAGCACCTCGAGGCCGACCTGGTCGAGCTTGAGCCCGACCTCGGGAGCGACCACCTGGGCGCCCGTGAGGATCGCGATGTCCTGCAGGATCGCCTTGCGGCGATCGCCGAACGCGGGAGCCTTCACGGCGCACGAAGCGAATGTGCCCCGGATGCGGTTGACGACGAGAGTCGACAGGGCCTCACCCTCGACATCCTCGGCGATGATGAGCAGAGGCTTGCCGGTCTGGGATGCCTTCTCGAGCACGGGCAGGAGCTCGGACACGCTGGACACCTTGCCCTGTACGAGCAGGATGCCGGCGTCCTCGAGGACAGCCTCCATGCGCTCGGCGTCGGTGACGAAGTACGGCGAGATGTAGCCCTTGTCGAACTGCATGCCCTCGGTGAACTCCAGGCCCATCTCGGCGACGCTGGACTCCTCGACGGAGATGACGCCGTCCTTGCCGACCTTGTCGAACGCATCAGCGATGAGCGAGCCGACCTCGGCGTCCTGGGAGGAGATGGTGGCGACCTGGGCGATCTCCTCACGACCCTGCACCTCGCGAGCAGCCGTGGTGAGCGCGTCGTTCATCGAGGCGACAGCGGCGTCGATGCCCTTCTTCAGGGACATCGGGTTGGCGCCGGCGGCAACCTGACGCAGGCCCTCCTTGACCATCGCCTGGGCGAGGACCGTGGCGGTCGTCGTGCCGTCGCCCGCGATGTCGTTGGTCTTGGTGGCGACCTCCTTGACGAGCTGGGCGCCGAGGTTCTCGTAGGGGTCCTCCAGCTCGATCTCACGGGCGATGGTCACGCCATCGTTGGTGATCGTGGGCGAGCCCCACTTCTTGTCGATGACCACGTTGCGGCCGCGCGGGCCGAGGGTCACCTTGACGGTGTCGGCGAGCTGGTTGACGCCGCGCTCGAGGCTGCGGCGGGCGGACTCGTCGAACTCGAGGATCTTGGCCATGAGGGGTCCTTCGTTTCAGTCTTGAGGATGCGCTGCGTGTGGAGTTGAAGAGTGTGGTGTCGAGGAGTGCGTGGTCCACGCGCGCGCCGGGTCGGCGGCGTCCCCAGGGACTGGCCACTGACCCGGCGTCACACGTGAATGGGGGTGACCTACTTCTCTACGACCGCGAGCACGTCGCGGGCCGAGAGGATGAGGTACTCCTCGTTGTTGTACTTGACCTCGGTGCCGCCGTACTTCGAGTAGATGACGACGTCGCCCACCTTGATGTCGAGCGGAATGCGCTTGTCGCCGTCCTCGTCGAAGCGACCCGGACCCACCGCGAGGACCTTGCCCTCCTGGGGCTTCTCCTTCGCGGTGTCGGGGATGACGAGACCGGACGCGGTCGTCTGCTCGGCGTCGAGGGTCTGGACGAGGATGCGATCCTCGAGCGGCTTGATGGAGACCGACACGGTGATGTCCTCCGGGTTGTGTTGTGTGTGAGGTGGTCGCCCCGTCGTCGCGGTGCCGGTTCGACCCGGTGGCGCTCCCCCGGTCTAGCAGTCTCCGGGCGTGAGTGCCAGACACCACTGTAGGGGGCCGTTAGCACTCCGTCAAACCGAGTGCCAGGTCCCGTGCCCCCGCAGGGCTGGTCCGGCGCTAGCCTCCCCTCGTGACCACGGCCCGGCCCCGCGATCTCGTCACGGCGCAGGCCCAGGCCCTTCAGGCGGCCGTAGCCGCCCTGCCGGATACGGCGGACCCCCGAGCCCTCACGAGGCTGCGCGAGATCCACCCGGAGGCGGATCCCGCCCTCCTGGCGGCCATGGCCACCCAGGTCCGGCTGCGCCGTCGGGCCGCCGATCGGCTCGGGCCCTGGGCTTCGGGGATGGTCCTCGAGGAGGAGGCGCTCCAGCAGGCCACACGCCGCGACGTTGCCCGCTACCGCAGCGCCCGCCTGGCGGAGCGCCTGGGTGCGGGCGGGTTCACGGTCGCGGACATCGGCTGCGGCCTCGGGGTGGATGCGCGCGCGCTCGCCGAAGCCGGCTTCCACGTGCTCGCCATCGAGCAGGATGCGTGGCGGGCGGAGGCCGCAGAGGTCAATCTCGCCGGGTACGCCGAACGTGTGCGAGTGCTGCACGGCGATGCG
Organism: Actinomycetota bacterium; assembly: GCA_041183165.1. Lineage (GTDB taxonomy): Bacteria > Actinomycetota > Actinomycetes > S36-B12 > S36-B12 > Mxb001. Next base: position 2,527 of record JBEGMG010000282.1, read on the forward strand.
CTCGTGCTCGATCCCTCACCCCTCGAATCCTGCGATGCGGCGTACGTCGACCCGGCCCGACGCACATCGGGAGGGCCCCGGCGCATCGACGGCGGCCGCAGCCGCGCGACGACGGACCCGGCCGAGTGGTCGCCCCCGTGGCCGTGGGTGCTTTCGCTTGCCGAACGCATGCCGGTCGTGGCCAAGGTCGCCCCCGGATTCGATGCGCGCCGCGCACCCTCCGGCGCCGATGTCGAGTGGATCGACCACGACGTCGAGACGGTCGAGGCAAGTGTGTGGATGGGGTCTCTCGGACGCGCGATGAGGCGAGCGACCGCCCTGACGGCCGATCGTGCCGAGTCGATCGAGGCACCTCGCGCGGAATCCCGGGCAGCGGGGCCTGCGACGGATCAGGCGAGGCGCTTCCTGGTCGAGCCAAGTCCAGCCGTCGCCCGGGCGGATCTTGTCGCGGACCTCGCCGTGCGACTCGGGGCCGATCGGCTCGACGGCGGAGGCTGGCTCACGGCCGATGCAGCTCCTGCAACCCTTCTCGCCCGCACGTGGCGCATCGCAGAAGAGGTGCCCCACAGCGCTCGCGAGTTGCGCACCTGGCTGCGCGGGCGGGGATCTGTCACGTGGAAGACCGCGGACGCGCGGGTGTCAGCCACGACATGGGATCGGCGTGTCGGTCACCGCAGTGGCGACGGGCCCGCGGTCACGATCGTGATCACCGGCCAGGGCCGCGCCTTCGCGGTCGAGCGGGTGCAGGATCAGCCCCACCGGGACGGCTAGCCGCGCAGCGTGCGAGCGATCCCCGACACGGCTTCCGGACCCACCCCGCAGCACCCGCCGATCAGCGCGACGCCGGGCACCCGGCGCCACTGTGAGACGAGATCCTCGCCCACATAGGTGCCCGTGCCCGACCACCCGGCGGTGGGCGACCATGCGCGCCCGGAGTTGGGGTACGCCACGAGGGCCGGAGCACCCGCGTTGCTGAGTCGCGTGAGCAGGGACTCCACGTGTTCGGGGGCGGTGCAGTTGACCCCCACGGCGCGCACGGATGGTGTGCCCGCCACCATCGCCACGAGATCCTCGATGGGCTGGCCTGCTGACGTCCGCGCACCATCTGAGCAGCTCATGGTGAGCCAGGCGGGCAGGGTGGAGAAATCTGCGAGCACCTCGACGAGTGCACTGACCTCGTCGAGATCGGGGATCGTCTCGATCGCGAGCAGGTCGGGTCCCGAGTCCGCGAT
>JBEGMG010000283.1:0-10116 GCA_041183165.1 Actinomycetota bacterium
TCGCTGCCGTGAGCCCAAGCTCGCGCACACCGTGTGCCCCACGTGCGGCACCTACGCCAAGCGACGCGTCCTCGACGTCTGAGCAGTGCATGTCCTCGGCTGAGCCGCCGGTCTCGATCGCTCGAGACGCGGTTGCTCGTGTCCTAGGGCTCGACGCCACGACTCTGCGTGCGGACACGCCCCTGATGTCGCTTGGCTGGGATTCGCTCGCCTGCATCTGCTGGAGTGATGCGGTGGGTGAAGCCGGCTGGCGCACCGATGCGGCCGCCGTACTGCGCGCGGTGAGTGTCGCCGACCTGGCCACATGCCTGATGACCGAGGACGTCTCCCGATGAGCGATGCAGTCGTGACCAAGTTGGAGGACGTCCTCGCCGACCTCGGTGTGGCGTTGCCCGACGACCGCATGGAACTCGCCGTGACCCATCGGTCCTTCGCTTACGAGAACGGCGGGCTTCCGACCAATGAGCGGATGGAGTTCCTCGGCGATTCGGTGCTCGGCCTGGTGGTGACGGAATCCCTCTACCTCCGCTATCCCGACGTTGCCGAGGGTCAACTCGCCAAGATGCGCGCCGCCATCGTCAATGCGCGCGCACTCGCCGACGTCGCCCGATCCCTCGACCTCGGGGTGCTCCTGCGCCTTGGCAGGGGAGAGGAGATCACGGGCGGCCGTGACAAGTCCTCGATCCTCGCTGACACCCTGGAGGCGGTGATCGGGGCCGTGTACCTCGAGCACGGCATCCGCGCGGCCGAAGCTGTTGTGCACCGCCTCTTCGATCCGCTGGTCGACCATGCGTCCACGCTCGGAGCGGGCCTCGACTGGAAGACCTCCCTTCAGGAGCTCACCGCGGCCCTCGAACTGGGCGTGCCCGACTACTCCGTGGACGAGTCGGGGCCTGATCACGCAAAGACCTTCCGCGCGCGCGTGACCGTGGCGACCGAGGTCTGGGGCGAGGGTGAAGGCCGGTCCAAGAAGGAGGCCGAGCAGCAGGCGGCCGAGGCGGCCTATCGAGCCGCAACCCTGCGTCAACCAGGTGCCTGAGCTGCCCGAGGTGGAGGTCGTCCGCCGCGGACTGGCCCCGTACGTGACGGATCGCCGCGTGGCCGGCGTCGAGGTGCTCGAGCCGAGATCCGTACGCCGCCATTCCGCGGGAGCCACCGACCTCGCCCAGGGGCTTCAGGGTCGTCGCGTGCGAGCGGTGAGCCGGCGGGGCAAGTACCTCTGGATGGTCCTCGACGATGATCGCGCGCTGGTGGTCCACCTCGGCATGAGCGGACAACTGCTGCTCCCCGAGCCGACATCCGCGGATGAGAAGCATCTCAGGGTTCGCATCGCACTCGAGGGCGCCGACCGCGAACTGCACTTCGTCGATCAGCGGATGTTCGGAGGCATGCACATCGACGAACTTGCGGAAGACGGTACCGGTGGTCGTGTCCCTCTCACCGTGGGACACATCGCGCGAGATCCACTCGACCCCCACTTCGACGACCGCGCTTTCATCCGCGCTGTCCGGGCGCGCTCCTCGGGCATCAAGCGCTGCCTGCTCGACCAGTCCCTGGTCTCCGGGATCGGCAACATCTATGCCGACGAGGCTCTGTGGCGCGCGCGCCTGCACTACGACGTACCCGGTCGGCGCCTGACCGGTCCGCGCGTGCGCGAACTCCTCTCCCATGTGCGTGAGGTCATGGGAGAGGCCCTGACCGAGGGGGGTACGTCGTTCGACTCCCTCTACGTCAACGTCAATGGCGAGAGCGGCTGGTTCGACCGCTCCCTGCACGCCTACGGCCGCGAGGGTGAGCCCTGCGATCGATGTGGCCGCCCCCTTGTCCGTGAGCACTTCATGAACCGGTCGTCCTACCGATGCCCGTCCTGCCAGCGGCGGCCCCGGGGAACGGCTCGAGGCGCGGTTTGACGGCGTCGTCCCGGCCCTGCCACCCTGCTCGCACCAGGCGGGACGCGAGCGTCCCGGGGACCGGTGGTCCCGGGAACAAGGGAGTTGCCATGGCCAAGGCCATCTACGGTCACACGGGGGCCGATGCCCGACTGGCGATTGAGGTGGCTCGCCTGCGTGCCCGTGTCCGCGACCTCGAGGCCGAGGTGGCTCGCCTGACCGCCGTGGCCGAGGACTGGCCGGTGCGGGATTGGGAGGTCCCGGCGGACCTCCTCGTGCCCGATCCTCGTTGACCTGCCGCCGCCGGTAGGGTCGGCGCGTGCATCTGAAGAGCCTCACGCTCAAGGGCTTCAAGTCGTTCGCCTCGGCGACGACCCTTGCCTTCGAGCCCGGGGTCACGTGCGTGGTGGGGCCCAACGGCTCCGGCAAGTCCAACATCGTGGATGCCATCGCCTGGGTCATGGGTGAGCAGGGGGCGAAGTCGCTTCGCGGTGGCGCGATGTCCGACGTCATCTTCGCGGGCACGAGTGGACGGGCACCCCTGGGTCGCGCCGAGGTCGCCCTCACGATCGACAACACCGACGGCGCGCTCCCCATCGACTACACCGAGGTCACGATCTCGCGCACCCTCTTCCGCAATGGTGGGTCGGAGTACGCCATCAACGGCACCCCGTGCCGACTCCTCGATATCCAAGAGCTCCTGTCGGACTCGGGCATCGGTCGCGAGATGCACGTCATCGTCGGGCAGGGACAGCTCGACGCGATCCTGCATGCCACCCCCGAGGACCGTCGTGGCTTCATCGAGGAGGCCGCTGGCGTCCTCAAGCACCGCAAGCGCAAGGAGAAGGCCCTCCGCAAGCTCGACGCCATGCAGGGCAACCTCACGCGGCTCACGGATCTCACGACCGAGCTCCGGCGCCAGCTGAAGCCCCTGGGACGTCAGGCTGAGGTCGCCCGACGCGCGGTGGTGATCCAGGCCGAAGCCCGTGACGCGCGCCTGCGACTCATGGCGGATGACCTCGCTCAGTTCCGGGAGACATTGGCCGCTGAGGTAGCGGATGAGTCGGCCCTGCGCGAGCGGCGACTCGAGGTCGAGGGAAGGCTCGCTGCCCTCACGGCACAGGAGGCCTTGCTCGACGTCGAGTCCCAGACGGCGGCTCCACTCCTCGCGTCGGCGCAGCAGTCGTGGTTCGGGCTGTCGGCCCTGCGCGAGCGCTTCCTCGGCACCGCATCGCTCGCTGCCGAGAGACTGCGACTGATCGGCCCCGAGATCGAGGACGCCACCGAGAGTGGGCGCGACCCCGAAGCGCTCGAGGCGGAGGCTGCAGGACTGCGCGAGGAGGAGTTCACCCTCGGGCGCCGCGTGGAGGCCGATCGATCGGCTCTGGCCGAGGCCACCGCTGTGCGCACCGAAGCCGAGCGAGCGCTCGCCGAGGAGGAGCGTCGTGTCGCCCAGGGGATCCGCTCCCAGGCGGATCGTCGCGAGGGCCTCGCGCGCCTCGCTGGACGCGTCGCAGCTGCGCGCTCCCGGCGCGAGGCGCGGGCCGCCGAGATCGAGCGCGTCGCCACGCAGCGCGAGGACGCCCGCACGCGCGCAGCCACCGCCCAGCGCGAGTTCGCGACGCTGGAGGCCCAGGTCGCCGGACTCGATGCGGGAGAGCTTGGGCTGGACACGCGTTACGAGGAGACGCAGACGCGGCTGGCCGATGCCGACACCCTTGTGGAGTCCCTGCGCCATCAGGAGCGCGAGAGTGAGCGCGAGCGTGCCGCGCTTGCCGCCCGGCTCGAGGCCCTGCGCATCGCGCTCGCACGTGGCGATGGCCCCGGCGCGCTGCTGCAGGCAGGGGAGTCGGTGGGAGTGATCGGCACCGTCGCCTCGCTGCTCGCCGTCGAATCGGGCTATGAGCGCGGGGTGGCTGCAGCCCTCGGTCCACTGTCGGACGCGGTTGTCGTGCGCGATGCGCGCTCCGCGATCGACGGCATCATGCTCCTGCACCGCGACACCGCGGGTCGGGCGAGCGTCGTCGTACTCGGTCAGGGCAGCGGCCCCGTCCCTGATCCTGGGACCGCACCGCAGGGTCTGCGCTGGATCAGCGAGGTCGTCTCCGGCACGCCCGAACTCCTCACCGCACTGCGCTCGCGGCTGGCGGGCATCGTGATCGTCGATGACCTCGCCGACGCCGCGCGAGCTGCCGACGCCGGCCTCACCGCGGCGACACGGAACGGCGATCTCATCGGTCCGCATGTGGCGTTCGGCGGATCCGGCGAAGCACCTTCCCTCATCGAGTTGCAGTCGGCGGTCGATGAAGCAGCCTCCTCGCTGGAGTCGGTCCAGCACTCCCTTGAGCGCACTCGGTTCGAGCTCGCCGCGGCGCTGGATGCGCAGCGCGAGGCCGCCGAGACCGCGGAGGCCGCGCTCTCGCGCCTGCACGAGTCGGATGCCCGACTGGCGGCTGTGGCGGAGCAGCTCGGACTGCTGGGCCAGGCCGCGCGGGCCGCGACCGCGGAGGCCGACCGTCTCGCCGCGGCCGAGCAGGCCGCGCTCGAAGCGCTGGCCTCCGACGAGGCCACTCTCGCCGATCTCGAGGAGCGATTGGTCGCGGCCGAGGCCGAGGGTGGCGATGAGGATGTCGCAGATCGCCGGCCGGAGCTCTCGAGGGGAGCCGAGCAGGCACGTGCCCACGAGGTCGAGGCGCGACTGACGCTGCGCACCGGGGAGGAGCGCCTCGCCTCGCTCACGGCGCGCGCGGAGGGCCTGGAGCGGGCAGCCGCCCATGAGCGCGCGTCGCGTCGGCGCGCGATCGAGCGCCGGGAGCAGCGCGCACGCGAGGCGGAGGTCGCGCAGGCCGTCGCCAAGGGCGTGGAGGTCGTGCTGCGCCATCTCGAAGCATCGCTCCTGCGTGCGGATGCCGAGCGCCGCGAGCGCGAGGAGCAGCAGACGACTCGCGATGCCACGCTCCAGCAGGTGCGACAGTCCCTGCGGGAGCTCGGTGCGGAGATGGAGCGCCTCACCGACTCCGTGCATCGTGACGAGGTCGCACGCACCGAGCAGCGCCTGCGCATCGAGCAGGTGGAGGGACGTGTCATCGAGGAGTTCGGCATCGAGCCCGACGCCCTGGTGGCGGAGTACGGGCCCGATCAACTCGTGCCGCCCACTCCGCCGGCCCCCGGCGACGAGATCGATCCCGACGCGCCGGCTCCCGAGCCCTACCCCTACGAGCGCGCCCAGCAGGAACGTCGGCTCAAGGCCGCCGAGCGCGGCCTTGCACTGCTCGGCAAGGTCAACCCCCTCGCACTCGAGGAATTCACCGCGCTCGAGGAGCGGCTGCGCTTCCTCACCGAGCAGGTGGATGACCTCAAGCGCTCGCGCACGGACCTTCTCGCCATCATCAAGGAGGTCGACGAGCGTGTCGAGGCGGTCTTCACCGAGGCCTATCACGACACGGCGCGCGAGTTCGAGCGCGTGTTCGCCCGCCTCTTCCCTGGCGGCGACGGCCGGCTGGTGCTCACCGATCCCTCGGACATGCTGCTCACCGGTGTCGACGTCGAGGCCCGGCCTCCGGGCAAGAAGGTGAAGCGACTGTCGCTGCTGTCCGGCGGTGAGCGCTCCCTCACGGCGGTGGCCTTCCTCATCGCACTCTTCAAGGCGCGACCCAGTCCGTTCTACGTGCTCGACGAGGTCGAGGCCGCACTCGACGATGTCAACCTGGGCCGGCTCATCGATGCGATCGATGAGCTGCGCACGGCGTCCCAGCTGCTCGTCGTGACCCACCAGAAGCGCACCATGGAGATCGCCGATGCGCTCTACGGCGTGTCCATGCGCGGCGACGGCGTGACCCAGGTGGTCGGCCAGCGTCTGCGCGACCGCGATCCCGTCTCCGCCTGACGCCCTGAGAGGATCGGGCCGTGGATTCCCTTGGCCCCATCATCGCCGTCGCGATTGCCCTGCTCGTCCTCGTGGGTGTGGTCGTTGCCCTTGTGCGCCGTCGGCCGGCACCGCCTGCACCCCCGCGACCCGGCATCGACTATGCGCCTGGAGTGGGCGACGACGACACGGTGCCGCGCGACACCCGCCGCCGGCCCATCGAGGAGGCAGTGCCCGCGGAGGCACTCGGCACAAGCACGACGCAGGAAGTCGACGGCATCGAGGCGGATCTCGAGGAGATCGACCTCGACGAGCTGAGCATTGCCGACCTGGGGATCGAGCAGCCCGAGCCTGCGGCAGGGCGCCTGACCCGACTGCGGCGCCGGCTCGCGCGGTCCCAGTCCACCCTCGGCCGCGGGTTGCTCGCGCTCATGTCTCGCGACACCGTGGATGCCGCCACCTGGGATGAGGTCGAGGAGACCCTCCTTACGGCGGACCTGGGCGTCGCTGCCTCGAGCGACCTGATGGAGCGCCTGCGTGCGCGTGTGCTCGCCGAGAGCCCCTCCTCGCCGGAGGCGGTGCGCGCGCTGCTGCGCGAGGAACTCATCACCCTGGTAGACCCCACGATGGATCGCAGCATTCGGACCACGCGCGACGGCGAGGGCCCGGCCGTGCTGCTGGTCGTGGGTGTCAACGGCACGGGCAAGACGACGACCACGGGCAAGCTCGGGCGTCTGCTCGTGGCTGAGGGCCGGACAGTCGTGCTGGGCGCGGCCGATACCTTCCGAGCCGCGGCGGCCGACCAGCTGCAGACGTGGGGCGACCGCGTGGGCGCCGCCGTCGTGCGCGGCCCGGAGGGAGGCGATCCTGCAGCCGTGGCGTTCGACGCGGTGCGCATTGGCGCCGAGGCGGACGTGGACACCGTCGTCATCGACACCGCGGGGCGCCTGCACACGAAGGTCGGGCTGATGGATGAGCTCGGCAAGGTCAAGCGCGTCATCGAGAAGCAGGGCCCCGTGGATGAGGTACTGCTCGTGCTCGACGCGACGACCGGGCAGAACGGCCTCACCCAGGCCAAGGTCTTCTCCGAGGTCGTCGATGTCACCGGGATCGTGCTCACGAAGCTCGATGGCACCGCCAAGGGCGGCATCGTCGTCGCCGTCCAGCGCGAACTCGGCGTACCCGTCAAGCTCGTGGGCCTCGGCGAGGGCCCGGATGACCTGGCCCCCTTCGACCCCGTGGAATTCGTCGACGCCCTGCTCGAGGAGTAGGCGGTCCCGTCACATGCCCGAAACATCCGGGCCCAGGAAGTCACCGGCCCGTAACCCGGGGAGGCATCCCGGGTAACGGTCGTGGGATTTGCTCACGCGCAGTCCAACCACTCAGGGACGCGACGCGAGGAGTGTGATGCATGGAATCCGCGCTCAACACGGGTGATACCGCCTGGATGCTCATGGCAGCAGCGATGGTGCTGCTCATGATTCCCGGTCTCGCCTTCTTCTACGGGGGCATGGTCCGGGTCAAGTCAGTGCTCAACATGATGATGATGATCATGGGAGCGCTCTTCATCGTGGGCATCCTGTGGATGCTCTTCGGCTACTCCATGGCATTCGGGGCGTCGTACGGTCAGGCGGGCCTGCTCGGCAACGTCACGGAGTACTTCGGCCTCGAGGGGCTCATGGCGGATGATCCCGAGGCGAGCGTGCCCGCGATGGTCTTCGTCGCCTTCCAGGCGATGTTCGCCTGTCTCACCGTGGGCTTGATCGCGGGTGCTATCGCGGATCGCACGAAGTTCGATGCATGGCTCGTCTTCGCCGCCATCTGGGCCACGCTCGTCTACTTCCCCGTGGCGCACTGGGTCTTCAACCTCGACCCGGAGAATGGCGGGTGGATCGCCAAGTTGGGCGTCATCGACTTCGCCGGAGGCACGGCGGTCCATATCAACGCCGGTATCGCAGCCCTCGCGCTCGCCGTCCTGCTGGGGGCCCGCCTCGGCTGGCCCCGCACGCCGATGAAGCCCCACAACCTCACCCTGGTGATGATCGGGGCGGCGCTGCTGTGGTTCGGGTGGTTCGGGTTCAATGCGGGCTCGCAGGTCGCCGCAGACAACACCTCGGCTGTCGTCTTCCTCAACACCTTCGTCGCCACGTGTGCTGCGGGAATCGGCTGGCTGGTCACGGAGAGGATCCGCGACGGGCACGCGACGTCGCTCGGCGCAGCGTCCGGGATCGTGGCAGGCCTCGTGGCCATCACCCCGGCCTGCAGCGCCGTGAGCCCACTGGGCGCTTCGATCATCGGCCTCATCGCAGGCGTGCTGTGCGCCCTGGCGGTGGGCCTGAAGTACAAGCTCAAGTACGACGACTCCCTGGATGTCGTCGGTGTCCATCTCGTCGGTGGCCTGGTGGGGACCCTCCTCATCGGCTTCCTCGCCACAGAGGCGGCTCCGGCGGGGGTCAACGGACTCCTCTACGGAGGGGGAGCGGAGCAGCTGGGCAAGCAGGCCATCGGGGCGTTCGCCGTGCTCTTCTATTCACTCATCCTCACGTTCATCATCGGCTACCTCATCAAGGTGACGATGGGCTTCCGGGTGAGCGAGGACGTCGAGGTCAGCGGCGTGGACCTCGAAGAGCATGCAGAGTCGGCATACGAGCTCGGCGATTCGGGAGGTGGCGGAGTCTTCGCGGGCATCGGCCACCGTGCGCACGGAGGGGAGCAGTAGATGAAACTCGTCACCGCAATCATCAAGCCGTTCAAGCTCGAGGATGTGAAGGCAGCCCTCGAGGGCAAGGGAATCCACGGCATGACCGTGAGCGAAGCGAGTGGCTTCGGTCGTCAGCGCGGGCACACCGAGGTGTACCGCGGTGCGGAGTACACGGTGGACCTCGTGCCCAAGGTGCGAGTCGAAGTGGTCGTCGATGACGCGGACGCCGGTGGCGTGGTCGAGGCGATCGTCGCGGCAGCGCAGACGGGCAAGATCGGCGACGGCAAGGTCTGGGTCGTCCCCGTGGAGTCGGTCGTGCGCGTGCGCACCGGAGAGAGCGGGCCGGAGGCGCACTGATGAGCGACGCCGGCTTGGGCAGGGGGTCGGCGGACGGGGCCGGGGCCCTGTCCGCCGACCCTTCGGCGTACCGCGAGGCGCGCCGCGAGCTGCTCAGCCGTCCCGTGACGGCCCGTGCGCCTAGACGCCTCGCTCTCTCGTCGCTTACGGACGCCTGGCTCGCCGAGGTCTTCGCTTCCAGCGGGGCGGCGGATCTCGGCGCCTGCCTGATTGCCGTGGGCGGCTACGGGCGCGGCTCCCTGACCGCCGGCAGCGACCTCGACCTGCTGCTCGTCGTCCCCGACCGCGTGGACTCGGCCGACCCCGGCGTCGCGGCGGTGGTCGACCGACTGTGGTACCCGGTGTGGGACACCGGTGTGCGGGTCGATCACAGCGTGCGCACGCCGGCGGAGGTGCGCCGCGCCGCTACGCGGGATGTCCGCGTCATCCTGGGCCTGCTCGATGCGCGACCCATCGCGGGAGAGGGCGCGCTCGGTGAGCAGGTAGCGAGCTCCATCCTGGCCGACTGGCGCGCGCTTGCCCGGACGCGTCTGGGCGAGGTGCGTGCATCCGTTGTCGAGCGGCGCGCACGTCACGGAGATGCGGCCCACCTCCTCGAACCCGACCTCAAGGAGTCCTACGGCGGTCTGCGCGATGCGGGCATCCTCGACGCCGTCGCGGCATCCTGGGTGACGGATGTGCCGCGCGAGGGGCTTGCCGACGTCCGCGAGCTGCTGCTCGATGTCCGTGATGCCCTGCATGACTGCGCCCTGTCCGAAGATCGGCGTCCCTCCGACATCCTCCGCACGCAGGACCAGGATGACGTCGCTCACCGTCTCGGCCTGGGCGGCCGGGATGCCCTGCTGCGGGACCTCGGCGAGGCTGCGCGTGCCATCGCCTACGCCTCCGACACCATGTGGCACCGCGTCTCGCGACTGGAGCGTGGCCGCTTCGACCGTCAGGTGCGCCGGCGGCTGCGTCGACCGGGACCGGAGCGAGTGCCCTTGGGGGAGGGCGTCGTCGTGCACGACGGCGAAGTGGCCCTCGCTGCCGATGCGCGTCCTGACCGCGACCCCGTGCTCGTGCTGCGCGTTGCCGCCGCGGCCGCCCAGGCGGGGCTCCCACTCGCGCCCGGGGCGGTGGCGCGGCTTGCTCGCGAGTCGGCGCCACTCCCCGCGCCGTGGCCCGCCGAAGCCCGAGACGCACTCGTCTCGCTGCTGGGCTCGGGGCCGGGGCTGGTGCCGGTGTGGGAAGCGCTCGACCAGCAGGGACTCATCGTGCGGCTCTTTCCCGAGTGGGCTGCTGTGCGGTCAGCACCGCAGGGA
>JBEGMG010000284.1:0-2850 GCA_041183165.1 Actinomycetota bacterium
CCATGTCGCCGGATTGCCTCACGCTGGTTGGTGAGTTGAGGGAGGGGACCGCACCCGTGACCCCCGTGATCGTCGCCCTGGATGCCGGCACCTCCTCCGCCAAGGCCCTGGTCTGCGAAGCCAGCACCAGCTCCGTGCTGGCTCGGGCGTCCGTCCCGGTCGCACTCGACGTACGCGGCCCCGGCGAGGTGGAGCAGGACGCAGAGGAGATCCTACAGGCGCTCCTGTCCGCTGCACATCACGCACTGTCGGGCCTGCGCGACTGCGTCGTGCAGGCCGTCGCCCTCACGAATCAGCGCGAGTCCGTGGTGGCATGGCAGCGGTCGACCGGGGAGCCCATCGGTCCGATGCTGAGCTGGCAGGACTCGCGCACATCCGAAGCCGTGGCGTCGTGGGACGGATCGTCTCGCGCCCAGGTGAAGGCACTGACAGGTCTGACGCTGGATGCGATGTATTCGGCGCCCAAGATGCGATGGCTTCTCGATCATGCCGGCCGAGACGATGTCATGGTCGGAACCCTGGAGTCATGGATCATCGCCCGACTCACGGGTGAGGCCGTCGCTGAGGCTGGCAACGCCTCTCGCACCATGCTTCTGTCCCTGCAGACGGGTGACTGGGACGACGGCCTACTCGATGCATTCGGGGTCTCCCGTGACGTGCTTCCGCAGGTTCGTCACTCGAAGGCCGACTTCGGGCGCATCGGTGCGGAGTGGCTGCCCCTTGCTGGCGTGCCCATCGTCGCGGTGCTTGCCGACTCGCACGCATCCCTCTTCGCCCATCACTCTGGCGCCGTCGGCGTGGCGAAGGCGACTCTCGGCACGGGCACATCCGTGATGGCTGCACTCGCCGAGCTCGGCACTCCATGCGAGGGCGTCGACACGACGCTCGCCTGGTGGCTGGACCAGCCCACCTACGCCCTCGAGGGCAACATCCTGGCGACGGGCCAGGCAATCGACTGGGTGGCCGGCCTCCTCGAGCCCGCTTCGACGCGACCGGGCGGCGTGGTGGTGGCCGAAGCTGCCGCTTCGGTCGACGGATCGCACGGTGTGACGCTCGTGCCGGCATTCACGGGACTGGGGGCGCCGCACTGGGATCGGGGCGCGGTCGCGCTCCTCAGTGGCATGACAGCGGCGGCGTCGACCGGGCACGTGGCGCGCGCAGCACTCGAATCCGTGGCACATCAGGTCGCGGACGTCGTCGAGGCGATGGTGGCGGTCGGCGCGATCGACCTTCAGGAGCTCCGTGTCGACGGCGGTGGATCATCATCGGACCTGCTGCTGCAGTCGCAGTCCGATCTGCTCGGGGTGCCCATCGTCCGGGTCAGTGAGCCCGAACTCTCGGCCATCGGCGTGGCCCGGCTGGCGTCCATCCGCCTCGGTCACGATCCCGGTCCCATCGCTGGCGACACGGCAGCCCACCCCGAATGGTCGGCAGACCGCCGCGAACGCGAGCGACACGCATGGAAGCGCGAGGTGGATCGCGCCCGAATGAGAATCGAGGAGAGATGACCGAGTACCCCGCCTTCGGCGCAGGCCTGTGGCACTTCGCCAGCTACGTCGACCGATATGCGACGGACGGATACGCACCGGCCGTCTCGACGCTCGAGATGATCGACCGAGCTGCCGAGGTCGAAGGCCTGTCGGCCGTCGATGTCCCCTACCCCTTCACCCCCGGTGTGACGGTCGAGCAGGTGCAGCAGGCCTTGAGCGCGCACGGCCTATCCGTCACGGGCGTGACTCCCGAGATCTACCTCAGGAGGTTCGGCAAGGGTGCCTTCACCAATCCCGATCCGGGCGTGCGCCGCGAGGCACTCGCCTTGATGAACGACGCTGCGGGCATCGTGAGGGCGCTCGATGGCCAGTACCTCAAGATCTGGCCCGGACAGGACGGTTGGGACTACCCCTTCCAGGTCAACCACCACGATCTGTGGGCATTGGCCGTCGACGGTATGCGCGAGCTGGCCGCCGCCAACTCCGACCTGCGCATCGCCATCGAATACAAGCCGCGCGAGCCGCGCGTGAAGATGACCTGGGACTCTGCCGCGCGGTCGATCCTGGGGATCCAGCAGATCGGTCTGGACAACGTCGGGGTGCTGCTCGACTTCGGCCACTCCCTCTACGGCGGTGAATCTCCGGCCGATGCCGCACAACTCCTCATCGACCACGGCGTCCTCTATGGAATGGATGTCAACGACAACCTCCGCGGATGGGATGACGACCTCGTCGTCGGAACGGTCCATCTCACCGAGATCTTCGAGTTCTTCTACACGCTGCGCATCAACAACTGGGAGGGTGTCTGGCAGCTCGATCAGTTCCCCTTCCGTGAGGACACAGTCGAGGCGGCACGGCTGTCCATCGAGACCCTGAAGGCGATCTACCGCGCCCTCGATGACCTCGACATGCCGGCACTGCGCGACGCACAGGCGCGCCAGGACGCGCTGGCAGCGCAGCGGATCGTGCAGCGTGCGCTGCTGTCGAGCATGGCGGGCCAGTGAGTGCTTCCGCGACCCCTGCGGAGCTCGCTGGGGCGGCGCGCCGGGTGAGGCTGCGGGACCTCGGCATGGTCACGGGAGCTGGGATGGGGCACATCGGGGGAGAGTTCTCCGTCACCGACGTGCTCGTCACGCTCTACCTCGGTGTCCTCGACCAGGGACCTGAGGGACCGCTCGACCGAGTGATCCTGTCCAAGGGCCACGCCGCCGCAGCGCTCTACGCCACCCTCGCCGAAGCAGGCCTGCTGCCCGAGGAGCAGTTGGCGACGTTCGTCCAGCCCGACAGCGCCCTCAACGGACATCCGGCGCGCACGAAGCTGCCGTGGGTCGAGGCGAGCACCGGGCCTCTGGGGCATGGG
>JBEGMG010000285.1:0-4325 GCA_041183165.1 Actinomycetota bacterium
CCACTCGGCACCCCCCACACTCACCGTGCCGTCGGGCTGCGTCGTGCGCACGCCGTTCCACAGATCGGTCACCGTGATGGCCCTGGGCAGGTCCACGCGCCAGTGCTTCTCCGTCGTCGACGTGGTCGCCACGATGACATCGCTGCAGTAGCCCAGTCCCCAGTCACTGGTCACGACGGTCGTGGCCGTGACACCCTCCGTGGTGCCGGGCATCGTCGGTGTGGGTGTAGGTGTAGGTGTAGGCATCGTCGGTGTGGGTGTAGGTGTAGGTGTAGGTGTCGGCGTGGGTGTCGGAGTGGTCGATGCGCCCATGAGGTCGCGGAGCAGCGCCATCTTGTCGGTGTGCACCGTCCGCCAGTCGTCGGTGAGCACGCCACCGGTGTCGCCGGAGTTCGGGTTCCACGACCAGAAGGTCCAACTCATGCCCTTGGACTTCATGTACGACGTGAACTGGGTGATCCAGCGGCCCTCGACCGTGGTGGGCGAGACGCTCTTGGCGCCGAACTCACCGACGAAGATGGGCGCGATGCCCTGCTCGTGGATGTAGCCGAAGCCCTTCTGCCAGCGGTCGGCGAGGATCGTCGCCATATTGGGGTCGGAGAACCACGGCTGCGCGAAGACGCCGGGGCCGTACTCGTGGGGTGAGTAGACGAGGCGGTTGGCGACGGGGAGACGCACCGGGTTGTTGCGAACTCCCTCGAGGTTGCCGCCCCACCAGTGGGTGCTGAGCTGCTGGCCGCCGGCCACGGGTCCCTCGATGCCCTCGACGACGATGAGCACCTCGGGGTTGCGGGCGAGGACAGCGGCACCCGCGCGCTCGGCGGCGCGGCGCCAGTCGGTGGCGAGGCCGGTGCCCCATGTTGCGGGGCCGTGGGGCTCGTTCTTGAGGTCGAAGGCCACGACGTGATCGGTCGCGGCGTACCGCGTGGCGAGCATCTCCCAGGTGGAGATCCAGTCAGCCTCGGTGAATCCACCCTGGCCGTACCAGAGCCCGTCCATGAATCCGTCATTTGCCTGAGAGTGGTTGTCGAGGATGACCATGAGCCCCAGGCGACCGGCCTCGGCGATGACAGCGTCCATGACCTGCAGGGGGGTCTTGCCCTGGAGGTCGGCGTTGCGGCCACCGCCGTAATCGATACCGGTGGTGGTCGTGCCGCGCATGGCCTGCAGGGAGAAGGGGATGCGGATCGTGTTGAAGCCCAGGTCATCGATCTGCTTGAGCATGTCCTTGTAGTCGCGCGTCCACAGTCCGTGGGGCGCCTGGTTGGAGGTCTCCAGGCCGAACCAGTTGACGCCCTGCCAGATCACCGTCTTGCCCTGCTCGTCGACGATGCGGTTGCCGGACGTCGCGAGCGGGTAGTCGATCGCTCCTGCAGACGGCGTGGGTGTCGGAGTTGGCGTGGGCGTCACCGTGCCGGATGAATCGAGGGTGACATCGGAGCACGAGTAGAACGCCTCCGTGGAGTCGCTGCGCTGCCAGACGGTGTAGAGGATGTGCCGACCCTGGCGCGCCGGCATGTCCACGCGCATCGTCGTGACCGCCTCCAGCGGGCGGAATCCCGTGTCGTGCACGAGTTCGAGGTCGGACCACTTCAGCGGCTTGGTGACATCGAAGCCGGCCTTGGTCAGGTAGACGCGGAAGTAGCGCGTCGCGTGCGGCGCGGTCGATTCCCACCGCAGGGTGTACTTGCCATCAGCGTCGGGCCGCAGGTTCGTGGCCTTCCACTGGGTGGACGGGGTGTCGAAGGCGGCGTACTTGCTGCGTCCGGCACTGCAGAGCTGGCCGTCCGGGATCAGGGCCTGATGGTTGCCGTTGGCCGCGGGCTGGTTGACCTCGGTCCAGTCGTAGAGCGCCTGCGGGTTGGCCTGCCAGGCGGCGGCGCACATCGGTGCGCTCCGATCACCGTGGAAGCACTCCCAGATCCGGGAGGAGGGCAGTGACAGGGAGCCGTGGGCCTGGGCGGGTGCGGCGATCACCACCCCTGTGAGGGTGGCCGCGACGGCGGTCAGCGAAGCCAGGAGTGCCAGGGAACGGCGCGGGCGGATCATGATGCCTCCGTGTGTGATGTGGCGCGGTGGGGGATGCCGCTGCTACACCATTCGGGTGAGCACCGTGGTGAAGCGCGATAGCGGGGCCAAACGTGCATCTCGCGTGCGCGTTTGGCCCCGCCATCGGATTGCCTAGCCGGCGAGTTCTGCGTTGAGCGCGTCGATGAGTACGCCGCCTCGGTCGCCGCTCAGCTCCCAGAGCATGACGCCGCCGAGACCGAGGGATTCGAGGTAGCGGGCCTTGGCCTGCATGGACTGAGCGTCGTCGTAGGAGATGAAGACACCGGTCGCCCGATCCCAGAGGTAGGGCACCTTGGAGACCGAGTCCCAGTAGCGGGTCATGCGCGGCAGGTAGTTGGCCCTGATGTCGTCGTAGTCGAGGACGCCCGCCTCCCACGTGCCCGTGGACGCCCCGGTGCCGGTGGAGTGCAGGCCGGTGCCGCTGGTGCCGGGGGTGACCCCGCTCCAGCCGCGGCCGTAGAGCGGCATGCCGAGCACGAGCTTGCTCGCCGGCATTCCGCTGGCGAGGTAGGCGCGGACGGAGGCGTCGATGTCGAAGCCCGCCGGACCGTTGTCCGCCGCGGAGCGGTAGAGCGGCGCGTTGTGGCCGGTGGCCTTGTCCCACGAACCGTTGTAGTCGTAGGACATGAGGTTGATCCAGTCGAGCGTCGCAGCGAGCCTGCCGATTTCGAGGTTCTGCAAGGTCGAGGGACCGGCCGGTGCGGCGATGGTGAGGAGGTACTCGCGTCGATCCTCCGCCTCGCGTCGGTCGAGCTCGGCACGGAAGTCCTTCATCAGGGTCGTGTAGTTGACCTTGTCTGCGGCAACACCGGTGGTGGGCCCACCCGAGACGGGGTACTCCCAGTCGATGTCGATCCCATCGAAGCCGTACTTCTCCATGAAGTCGGCGCACGACTTCACGAAGGTCGCCCGCTTGACGGGGTCGCTTGCGATGCCGGAGAACTGCCCGGACCAGGTCCAGCCGCCGACGCTAATCAGCGTCTTCAGGTGCGGATACTTCGCCTTGAGCTTGAGGAGCTGATTGAAGTTGCCGCGCATGGCGGTGCTGTCCCAACTATCTCCCGCGAAGAACTTGTCCACGTCGGCGTAGGAGTCACCGAGCACGCACTGGCCGTTGGCGATATTGGCGAAGGCGTAGTTGATGTGGCTGACCTTGTCGCCGGGGATCTGCGACACCTGATAGTTGCGACCGTACGTCGACCAGCCTGTGTAGTAGGCGACCACGCGCTCATCGCCGAGAGGAGCAGGCGTGGGCGTCGGCGTAGGTGTGGGAGTCGGCGTCGGTGTGGGAGTCGGCGTCGGTGTGGGCGTGGGAGTCGGCGTCGGTGTCGGCGTAGGAGTCGGCGTAGGAGTCGGCGTCGGAGCCGGTGTCGACCCACCCGTGACCGTGATCGCGCAGGGCACGGTGGTGCCTCCGAGCGTGGCCGTGCACGTGGTCGGCTTCGGCATACCCGTCGCTGTGGCGTCGGAGAATCCGAAGGACGTCGACGCTCCCGCTGCGAGCGCGCCGTTCCAGGATGCATTGCGTGCGGCGAAGCGGCCGTTGGCGTGCTCACCGGTGGCATTCCAGATCGATCCGACTGCTCCTGCCCAGGGGAAGGACACCGACCACGATGAGGCGGCCGTGCTGCGACCGTTCCTGACCGAGACGTCCACCGTGCGGCCGGTGCCCCAGTCGCTCACGGCCTTCACCGAGACCTGGACAGACCCGGTGCCGGGTGTCGGAGTCGGAGTCGGAGTCGGCGTGGGCGTGGGCGTGGGCGTGGGCGTGGGCGTGGGCGTGGGCGTGGGTGTCGGAGTCGGCGTGGGCGTGGGCGTCGGCGTGGGAGCTGGTGCCGTGCGCGTCGCGCAGTAGCCGAAGCTCGTAGGACTGCCGGCCTTCACCATGTGGTTCCACGCAGCGCCACCGACCGAGACGGTGCCGTCGGGCTGGGTGGTGCGTACGCCGTTCCACAGGCTGCTCACCGTGATGCCCTTGGGCAGGTCGACGCGCCAGTGCTTGTCCATCGTTGACTGGGTCGACACGACCACGTCACTGCAGTAGCCCGCACCCCAATCGCTCGTGACGATCGGCGTGGCCACGACGCCCTCGGTCACGCCGGGCATCGTCGGAGTCGGAGTCGGCGTAGGAGTCGGAGTCGGTGTCGGAGTCGGCGTGGGCGTGGGCGTGGGCGTGGGAGTCGTCCCGGATCCACCGAGGGTCACATCAGAGCACGAATAGAAGGCCTCGGGGGAGTCGCTGCGCTGCCAGACGG
>JBEGMG010000286.1:0-3544 GCA_041183165.1 Actinomycetota bacterium
GTCCACGGGTCGGATCAACGACGTACGCGCCGATCGCCGGCCCGATGTCTACGCCGCGACGCCTGTCGTGCCCTAGGCGGCATCCCGCTGGCTCGACGATGCGCCCTCACGCTGCATCTGAATTCTGATTCACAAGCAGAAATCTGATATGTTCCTCCCATGGTCGACATCCGCATCCGGGACCGCAACCAGATCACCGTGCCTGGGGATATCGCGCGAGCAGCTGGCGTCGGTCCCGGCAGCATCTGTCGCATGGACTACGCCAATGGAGTCATCACCATCACTCCGGCCGATGCGCCTGCCGCACGAGGGCTCGAGAGCTACGCCGGGATTGCGCGAGGAGCCTGGGGTCGGTCGCCCGAAGAGGTCGAGCAGCACATTGCGGATGATCGCGATTCATGGCAGCGCTGAGTCCTATCGACGCGCTCCGTGGTCGGCGCGTCTACATCGACGCCAACGTATTCATGTACTTCCTCGATGGATCGACCCAGTGGGCCACTCCCGCTGCGACAGTCCTGGCCGCTGCCGGACAGGGAGACTTCGCGGCCGTGACCGGCGAGGCGGCCGTCGCCGAGGTCATGGTCGGCCCCTATCGCACGGGTGACTCCATCCTGATCCGATCGACTCGCGAATTCTTTGCACAACCTCGTTTCGTCGACGTCGTCGGACATCCTCCGGAGGTCTGGGATGACGCGGCGATGTTGAGGGGGACCAGTGGCGTGCCCCTTATCGATGGCCTGCACATCGCGACTGCGGCCCGCTCGCGGTGCGACACCCTTGTCACCAACGACAATCGCATGAAGCCCCTACTCGGGGTGGATGTGGTTCCCCTGAGCGTCTTCCTCTGAGACTTAGGGCATCCCCGGTGAAGATCCCGCTCGACGATCCGATGCGGATGGACCGCTAGCGGTGGGCATGGGTCATGCTGACCCCGTGGTCCGCATCCTGACCGACCAGGACATCGCTGCGGCGAGCCTGCCCCTCATGGACGTCTACGACCTGGTGGTCGAGGGCTTCCGGCTTCAGGCGCGCGGGGAGTTCGAATGCCCACCCAAGGTGGGGATCCACACGCGGCCCGGGGCCTTCACGCACGCGATGCCGGCGTACCTGCCCACCAAGGATCTCGCGGGCACCAAGCTGGTCAGTGTCTATCCCGACAACCCGGCCAGGGGATTGCCGTCGCTCACCGGCCTCATCCTCATGATGGATCCGGAGACGGGCATGGTGACCGACCAGATCGATGCGGCGTGGGTGACCAAGGTACGCACGGCCATGGTGAGCATGGTGGATGCCCAGTGGCTGGGCAATCCCGATCCGGTGTTCGGAGTTATCGGCGCCACCGGTGTCACCGGGCGCGCGCACCTCGACGCCATTGCCACTGTCTTCCCCGGGAGCCGGGTCCTCGTCGGATCGAGGAGTCCCGAACGTCTGCGGAATCTGCTGGCCGACTTTGCGGCGGCCCCCATTGAGATCGTGGCCGCCCCCAGCGACGAGGCCATCGTCCGCGAGTGCGACGTGGTGATCGTCTGCACGGCGCACCTGCCGCAGCCGATCCTCAAGGCCGAGTGGCTGCGCGCGGGGCAGAACATCATCAACGTGCACATGCGCGGGTGGTTCCCGGATGTGCTCGCATCGGTCGACCTTGTCTCGTGCGATGACCGCCGGCCGGTGATGGATCCGCAGAACGGGCTCGTGACTCTTTATCCAGGGCTGGATCCCGATCTCGAGTTGGGCCAGGTCGTCCTGGGCGCCCGGTCCGGACGTGAGGGTGCTCAGCAGACGATCATGTCCTTCAACTACGGTCTGGGGATCTTCGACATCCTCGTCGCTGACTACGTTCGTACGCGGGTCTAGGCGCTCAGGCGACGACGAAGCAAGCACCAGCGACGACGATGATCAGAGCCAGCAGTTCGGTCCTCGTGAGGGTCTCCTTGCAGAAGGCGACAGCCAGGAGCGCGGTCACCATGGGGCTGAGGGCGGCGAGGATCGAGACGATGCCCAGGTTGCCTTCGTTGGCAGCTGTGTAGAACGCGATATTGGCCAGGGAGAGCGCGACGCCGGAGCCGATGAGCACGGTGACTGCTCGGGAGGTCATGCCTTTGAGGTTGTGCCGCAGTGCCCACAGGACGATGCCGAGGGAGACGATGATCTGAGGCACCTGCGATGTCGCCAGCGTGCCGGTGACGCTCACCTTCGTGCCGAGATCCAGGACGACGATCGCGAGGCCCCAGAAGAGCGCGGAGGCGAGCGCGAGGACGATGACGAGGGTGAAGTCCCGGCTGCTGGCGGGATTCCCGTCATGGCGCGATCTCATGTGGGGCACATAGAAGGTGGCGAGGCCGGCCATGATGAGCACGATGCCCGCGACATCCGTAGACGTGAACCCCTGGCCGCTGATGATGGAGTAGGTCAGCGGGACGAGCACGTTGGTAGCGGCGATGCCCGAGGCGACACCGAGCTTGCCGTGCTCGAACGCCTTGAGGAGCAGGTAGGTGCCGGCCAGGTTGAGTGCCCCGCCGAGCAGGCCCTCGCCGACCTCGTCGGGGTTGAAGGCGAGGTCACCCGAGAGGGTGCCGAGGACGACGTACATCACGGCTGCGGCGCTTGCGCTGATGAGGATGACGGACCACACCGTCACTTTGTCCCTGTACATGCCGAGGCCGAACTTCCAGACGCCCAGGAGTACGGCGCTGGCCAGAGCGAGTGAGAGGTAACCCACGACCACTAGGCGACCACCACACAGGAGCCCGCGACGACGATCGCGAAGGCGACCCACTCGGGTGGGCGCAGCTTCTCCTTGAAGAAGAAGATCGCGAGGAACGCGAGGATCAGGGGATCCAGCGAGGCGATGACCGCGGTGATGCCGAGATTGCCCTCATTGGCAGCCGTATAGAAGGCAATGTTTGCTACTGCGAGGCAGATGCCGGTGGCGATGAGCACGGCGTAGGCACGCGGGGTCAACTTCTTGATCTGACCACGCGCAGTGACCAGCACCAGCGTCCCGGTGACCACGATCTGCGGCACCATCGACATCAGCACGGTCCCGCTCAGGCTCACGCGGGTGCCCGCGTCGATCACGACGGTCGAGACACCCCAGCACAGGGCAGCGCCGAGGGCAAAGAGAATCGCGATGTTCGTGCCGGTCGGTGTGTCACCTTCCTTACGTTCCCTGATGGAGACCAGGTAGAAGGTCGCCAGCCCGGCGAGCATGAGGATGACGCCAAGAACGGCGAGACTGGTGAAGGGCTGACCGCTGTAGACGGAGTAGCCCAGAGGCACCATGACACTGGTGGCTGCGACGCCCGTCGCGATCGCCACCTTGCCACGCTGGTAGGCCATGAGCAGCAGGTACGTCGCACTCACGTTCAGCAGGCCGCCGAGCAGCCCGGGGATGACATCACCGGAGTTGAAGGTGAGTTCGCCCGTGAGCGTGCCGAGGATGGCGTAGGTCGCGGTCCCGCCCACGGCGCTGATGAGGATGATCAGCCAGTTGGACAGCCGACCCCGATAGACCCCTAGGCCCAGCCCCCAAAACGCATAGAGG
>JBEGMG010000287.1:0-3165 GCA_041183165.1 Actinomycetota bacterium
CCGTAGGAGTGCGCGACGAGATGGACGGGTACGTCACCGGCGGCCTCGGCGACCACGGCGGCGAGGTCGAGCCGTGCCCAGTCGCGGTAGTCCATGCGGAAGCCGCGCAGGCTCGCCGGAGCTGACTCCCCGACCCCGCGGTAGTCGAAGGTGATGACGTCGTAACCGCGGGCCGCGGCGTACTCGGCGAAGTGACGGTAGAAGCGCTGCGGCACTCCCGTGGCTCCGGCCATGACGATCCGGGCGCGCGGGTCGTCGGCGGGGTAGCGGGTGGCCCCGAGGACGTAGCCGTCAGGGGCGGTCACGCTGAAGGAGGCTGGTTCCCCCACGTCGTCCTCCCGAATCCGTGCCTCCCGGGAACCTAACTAGTACGATCGTCCTAGTCAAGGGGGTGGGATGTCGGGCACGCGCGATCGCATGGTGCTGGCGGCGGCCGGCCTTTTCCGTGATCAGGGGTACGACGGCACGGGCTTCCGCGATGTCGTCCAAGCGGCCGGCGCGACCCAGGGCGTCATCTACCACCACTTCCCCGGCGGCAAGACCGAACTCGGCGTCGCGGTCGCGATCGCGGTGGGGGAGTGGGTCGCCGCGGGAGTCGAGTCCGCGTGCGCTGCGCTGCCGCCGCGCGAGGCAGCCGCGGGCCTGCTCGACATCATCGAGCGCAATCTCATCCGCGGCGACCTGCGTCCCGGGTGCCCGTTCGTCGCCATTGCCTTCGCGGCCGATGACGACGAGGGGAAGCTGCGCGCGGCCAGCGACAGTGTCTTCACGCGCATTCGTGCGGCGCTAAGCGACTGCCTCATGCGCGCAGATGTCGCTCGCGCGGACGCAGAGGCGTTTGCCGCTCTCGCTGTGTCCGCGAGCGAGGGCGCGATCATCCTCAGTCGTGCGCGCCGCGACACCGAGCCCTTCGATGCGACGCGCAGGGCGTTGCTCGACCAGGTAGATCGACTTACGGAAGGGAAGCGACCATGACCCAGCAGCCGGACGACCAGGTGCGTGCGGAGATTCTCGACACGGGGGATGAGCGCATCGTCTCCGCGCAGATCGAGATCGATGCCCCGCCGGAGGTGATCTTCGACATCCTCATCCAGCCGCGTCGGCACCGGGAAATCGATGGTTCGCAGAGCGTGCAGGCCGTCATCGAGGGACCCGAGCGGCTCAGCCTCGGCGCGACGTTCAAGATGAAGATGAAGATCGGGTTTAACTACTGGGTGACCAACAAGGTCATCGTGTTCGAGCCGAACCGTCGCATCACCTGGGCGCACCTCCTGGGCAACCAGTGGACTTATGAGCTGACTCCGCTGGATGGCAATCGCACCCTGGTGCGCGAGACCAACAACATTCGCGCCGCCGGCTGGAAGGCCTCGCTGTCGCCCGCCGCTCGCAAGCTCTCCGGCATCCAGCGGTCGATTGCCAAGTCGCTGGTGCGCCTGAAGAAGATCGCGGAGTCCGAAGCGGGGTCGTAAGGGCGGCTAGTAGATGACCATATGGTCATGTATTCTGCCCGCGTGCCGAACGAGATCCGACAGGTCCAGGGGCTCGCGGTCCATGTCTTTGGTGACGGGCCCGGTCTGGTCCTCCTGCACGCCAATGGAGGTGACCATCGGGAGTTCGACGAGGTCATCCCCGCGCTCTCGCGCTCGCGGACCGTCTACGCGATCGACTGGCCGGGCCACGGCGACAGCGAACCGGCGGAGGACCTGACGGCAGTCGCGCTCGCCGAGCTGCTCCCTTCCATCCTCGACGAGCTCGGTGGTGGTCCCTTCGCGCTGATCGGCAACTCGGTGGGTGGCTTCGCGGCCCTACGCACCGCGATCACGAGACCTGACCTCGTGAGCAGGCTCGTGCTGGTCAATCCCGGGGGATTCACTCCGCGTACGCCGTTCTCCCTGGTGACGTGCAGGCTCATGGGAAGCCGTCCGGTGGCTCCGATCGCCATGCGGCAGCTGCCGCGCCTCTACCTCCGCCGATCCTCCGGCGCGGTGACGGCAGTGAGGCAGCGCGCCGTCGCTGCGTCGCGGTCTCCCGAGGCTGTCGGCACGTTCGCGTCCATGTGGCGCAGTTTCGCCGATCCCCGGCACGATGCACGCCGCGAGCTCGATTCGCTCACGGTGCCCACCCTGCTGATCTGGGGCACACGCGATCCCGTCCTGCCCTGGCTCATCGACGGCCGCCGAGCGGCGAAGGCGATCCCGGACGCCACGGTCGTCACGCTGCCATGCGGACACCAGGCGTTCCTCGAGATGCCGACGGAGTTCCTGGGCATCGTCGAACCCTTCCTGGACGGCGCTGCGCCATGAGTGCGACCCAGACTCAACGCCGCGGACCAGGTGCGCGCGCCGGCAAGGACCACCCCACGCGTCAGGAAATCGTCGAGGCCGCGACAGCGCTCGCGGACGCCCAGGGTTGGGGCTCCACATCGGTGGAGGCAGTCACGCGTGCAGCCGGACATGCGAAGGGCACGTTCTACGTCCACTTCGACGACCGCACCGGACTCCTGGTCGCCCTGCATGATCGATTCCACGATGAGGTGTTCCAGGCGATCCGTGAGGCCACATCGGGGTTGCCGGCGGGTGTCGACCGCGCCCGCACGCGGATCGTCGCCTTCCTGGATGCGTGTCGGCGGCAGCCGGGCGTCCGTGCCATGCTCCGCGACGCGCGCGCAGTGCCCGAGATCGCAGAGCTCGTGCAGAAGCGCAATGCCGAAGCTGCAGGGGAGCTCGCCGCCGATCTCACTGGCTCGACACCGTGGCCCAAGGAGACGGCGTACTTGCTCGTGGTCGCCGTGGCCGAAGCGGCGGTACGCGAGATGGAGGCGGGCCGGCGCCTTCCGCGGCTTCGCTCCGCCCTGCTGGCTATTGTGCCGGCGAACTAGGCCTCGACGTCCCACAGGTGGTGCACCGGATCGTGCACGAGATACCTGCTCAGGGTCTCGACGGTGAACGCCGAGCCGTCGCTGCGCAGACCACGCCGACTCCACTGGTCTTGCTGTACGGCGTCGAAGCGGTCGGCGAGTGCCTCGGCCGCGAGGCCGAGGTCGACGGCGACCGTGGCGGGGTCCTGACTGGCGTAGTCATCCTCGATCGAAGTCGCGTCCTGGTCCCAATTGTCGAACTCCGGGTCGTCCTCGGTGAGCATGAGCGCCAGGCGGGTGTCGAACAT
>JBEGMG010000288.1:0-4283 GCA_041183165.1 Actinomycetota bacterium
GCGCTGAATGCGCTGCCGCATGAGCACCTGCTCTACGGACGACGGGCCAAGATGCTGCTCATGCAGCTCGGATGGGATCCGGCACGACTGCATGTGATCCACAACAGCCTCGATTTCGAGCAGCAATCCGCCGTGCGTGCCGGGATCGGCGTGGATCGCCTGCGTGATGTCCGGACTGAACTCTTCGGCGATCCATCCGTGCCGGTGGTGGCGTGTCCGTCGAGGCTGATTGCCATGCGCCGGCTGGATCTGCTCATCGAGGCCCTCGCGCTGCTTGCGGCCCGTGGGCGGCCGACGAACCTGCTGCTCATCGGCGACGGCCCGGAGCGTGCCGCGCTCGAGCGTCTCGCGGGCGATCGTGGCGTGCAGACGCACTTCGAAGGCGCGTGCTACGACGAGGCGCGCCTGGCCGAGCTGATCATGGCGTCCAACGTGGTCGCGTCACCGGGGCGCGTGGGCCTGACGGTGATCCATGCCCTGACCTACGGCGTGCCCGTGGTGAGCCACGGCGATCCGTGCGACCAGGCCCCCGAGTGGGAGGCCATCGTTCCCGGCGTCTCGGGCGACTACTTCGAGCCGGGGAGCGTTGAGGGGCTCGCGCAGGCGCTTCGGCCTTGGCTGGATCGTCCCTTGGCCGACCCGGCCACGGCGGCGGCGTGCCGTTCCGTGGTCGAGCGGTTCTGGAATCCGGGTTATCAGCGGTGTGCGATAGAGCGCGCGGTGCTCGGCCAACCTGCCGATGATCTCTTCGACCGTCGTGAACCGATGCAACACTCTGGTCACATCCGCGCCAAGTAGGCTCGGCTCGGCCAGACACGACCTCGACCCATGTGCGGCATCCTCGGCTACAGCGGACGATTCGATCCCGGCGCCCTCCAGCGCGGCCTCGACTGCATCGCCCACCGTGGCCCGGATGACTCGGGACTGGTCGTGGACCAAGGGGCAGGCATCGGTTTGGGCCACCGCCGTCTCTCGATCCTGGACCTGTCTCCCCTGGGCCACCAACCGATGGTGGCTGGGCTGGCGGGCGTCACGATCATCTTCAACGGTGAGATCTACAACTTCCGTGAGCTCCGACGCGATCTGGAGTCCCGGGGCCACACGTTCCGTGGGCACTCCGACACCGAAGTCATCCTGGCCCTGTACCTCGAACACGGCGAGCGCATGCTGCCGATGCTCAACGGCATCTTTGCCCTGGCGGTGTGGGATCCCCGAAGCGGCACCACGCTGATCGCGCGCGACGCGCTGGGCGTGAAGCCGCTCTACGTCGCCGAACTGCCCCACGGCGTGGCGTACGGCAGCGAGATCAAGGGTCTGCTCCACCTGGCACCCGAGTGCCGCGAGCTGGATCCCGCTGCGCTGCGTCGCTACCTCACCTTCCTGTGGTGCCCGGGCCAGGGCACGCCACTGAAGGGGGTGCGGAAACTCGATCCCGGCACCTCCATGGTGGTTCGCGATGGCCGCACCGAACGGGTCGAACGGTGGTACCGGTTGCCGGTCTTCCGCGGCATCCCCCAGGACGTCGACGCCGATGCTGCGCCCGCGGGAACGCTCGATGCACTCCGTGCGGCCGTGCACCGACAGCTGATCGCCGATGTCCCGGTAGGTGCATTCCTGTCAGGGGGCCTCGATTCCAGCGCGATCGTCGCGTTGGCGCGGGAGCAGTCTCCGGGCATCCGGTGCTTCACGATCGACACCGGCGGCGGCTTGAATCCGGGCGATGCGGACGACCTGCCCTATGCGCAGCGCGTGGCCAAGCACCTCCAGGTACCGATCGACGTCATCCGCGTCGACCCTTCCCGCATGGCCGGTGAGCTCGAGCGCATGGTCGTGCAGCTGGACGAGCCGCTGGCGGACTTCGCCGCGCTCAACGTGCTGCACATCTGCGGACTCGCCCGTGAACAGGGGATCAAGGTGCTGCTCTCCGGCGCGGGGGGGGATGACCTCTTCACCGGCTATCGACGTCACCTGGCGGTGAGCATCCAGCACTGGTGGTCATGGCTGCCCGCTGGCATGAGGCGATCCCTGGAACGTGCATCCAGCGGCCTCGACCAGCGCCGTGGACTGTCGCGAAGGATCACCAAGCTCTTCCAGGGTGCGGGATTGGACGGCGATGCGAGGCTCGCGGGCTACTTCGAGTGGGCCCCGCCGTCCAGGATCGATGGATTGTTCTGCCCGGAGCTGCTCCGGGGCTTCGCGGGCACCCGTGCCGCCGATCCGCTCGAGTCGTTCCTCGCCGGACTTCCCTCGGGCGTCGGGGCGCTCGACAGGATGCTGGCCCTTGAGCAACGGTTCTTCCTGGCGGACCACAACCTCACCTACACCGACAAGATGTCGATGGCCGTGGGCGTCGAGGTTCGTGTCCCGTTCCTCGACCTTGAGCTCGTCGAGTTCGCCGCGCGCATTCCCTCGGCCGTCAAGCAGCGTGGACGCGTGGGCAAGTGGCCGCTCAAGCGTGCCATGGAACCGTTCCTCCCCCATGACGTGATCTACCGACCGAAGGCTGGGTTCGGCGTGCCGCTGCGCCAATGGGTCCGCAGCGAGTTCCGTCCCATGATCGCCGATCTCCTGTCGCCCGACGCGGTCCGACGCCGCGGCCTGTTCGATCCTGCCGCGGTCGAACGCCTGATCGCCGCGAACCAGGATGGCCGCATCGATGCCAGCTACACGATCCTCTCGCTGCTCTGCATCGAGATCTGGTGTCGTTCGTTCCTTGATCGGCTAGCCTCACCCAACCACCCATGAGCGGCGAAAAACAACAGGTTTCGGAGTTCTGGAACAGGGCGTCATGTGGCGAGGAGCTGCTGCTTCCGAGCGTGGAGCGCGACGGGTACGCGGCGCAGGCGCGCGAGCGGTACCGCCTCGAGCCGTACATCCCGGGCTTCGCCGGCTTCGACCGGACCCGGGGCCTGAAGGTGCTCGAGATCGGCGTTGGGCTCGGCGCGGATCACCAGGGGTTCGCCCAGGCCGGTGCGGACCTCCATGGCATCGACCTCACGCCGAGGGCCATCGAGCACACCACGCGGCGGCTGGCCACGTTCGGGCTGAAGTCGACCTTGGCGGTGGGCGATGCGGAGTCACTGCCGTTCGCCGACGGCACCTTCGACGTCGTCTATTCCTGGGGCGTGCTCCACCACAGCCCTGACACGCCCAAGGCGTTCCGCGAGGTGCTTCGGGTGCTCAAGCCCGGCGGTGAGGCGAGGATCATGATCTACCAGACCTGGAGCATCGTCGGTCTGATGCTCTGGACCCGGTACGGACTGATGCGGTTGCGTCCCTGGACATCCATGGCGGAGATCTACTCACGCCACCTGGAGAGCCCAGGCACCAAGGCGTACACGCCCGACGAGGCACGCAGGCAGCTGCTCGGGGGCTTCACGGACGTCCGCATCGAGACGGTGCTGACGCATGGTGACCTCCTCGAATCGGGCGCGGGGCAGCGGCATCAAGGCATGCTGCTCGACATCGCGCGCCGGATCTGGCCGCGCTGGCTGATCCGGCGCATCGCGCCCGGCATGGGGCTGTTCATGCTCATCACTGGAAGGAAACCCTCATGAGGCAGGTTCTTCAATCGCTCCGGGACGGCTCGACCGAGGTCGCCGACGTGCCCAGCCCGGGCTCGCGCCGCGGTCACCTGCTGATCCGGACCGAGCGCACGCTCGTGTCGGCGGGCACCGAGCGCATGATGGTCGAGTTCGGCAAGGCAGGCTGGATCCAGAAGGCCATGCAACAGCCGGACAAGGTGAGGATGGTCTGGGACAAGATGCGGACCGACGGCATCCAGCCGACCATCGAGGCGGTGTTCGGCAAGCTCGACCAACCGCTGCCGCTGGGCTACTGCAACGTCGGGACGGTCATCGACGTCGGTGCCGGGGTCCAGGGCTTCAAGGTCGGTGACCGCGTGGCGTCCAACGGCAAGCACGCCGACGTCGTCAGCGTGCCGGTGAACCTCTGCGCGCGCGTTCCGGACGGCGTCTCCGACGAGGAAGCGTCCTTCACGGTGCTCGGCGCGATCGCGCTGCAGGGCATCCGCCTGGTGCAGCCCACGCTCGGCGAGGCCGTCGTGGTGACCGGCATGGGCCTGATCGGCATCGTGACCGCGCAGCTCCTGCGCGCCCATGGCTGTCGCGTCCTGGGCATCGATTTCGATCCGAAGAAGCTTGAACTCGCGCGCCGCTTCGGCGCCGAGACGGTCGACCTTTCGGCGGGCGAGGATCCCGTCGCGGCTGCGG
Organism: Actinomycetota bacterium; assembly: GCA_041183165.1. Taxonomy (GTDB): domain Bacteria; phylum Actinomycetota; class Actinomycetes; order S36-B12; family S36-B12; genus Mxb001. Next base: position 4,233 of record JBEGMG010000288.1, read on the forward strand.
ATCGGTTCTCGCGCGGCCGTGGCGTGGATGCGGTCATCGTCACGGCAGCCA
>JBEGMG010000289.1:0-3018 GCA_041183165.1 Actinomycetota bacterium
GCGCTTTCGCAGGAAACGGTGATCTGCGCGCCATGCCCGCTATAGTGAGGTCATGTCCAGCGCGCTCCTTGAACGAATCACCATCGAGCCCGGCAAGTGCGGCGGCCGTCCATGCATCCGCGGGACCCGCATGCGCGTGTCCGACGTGCTCGAACTGCTCGCGAACGGCGCCTCCACCGAGGAGGTGCTGTCCGACCATCCGTCGCTGGTGCGCGATGACGTGCTGGCGGCCATCGCCTATGCCGCCGTCCACATGAGCCACGCGGTGATTCGCGTCGCATGAGGTTCGTCGTCGACAACCAGCTCCCGCCGCGCCTGTCGAAGTTCCTGGAGGAGGCCGGTCATGACTCGGTCCATGTGGCCATGGTCGGCATGGACACTGCCGACGACCGGGCGCTCTGGGCATGGGCGCGCCGCGAGGATCGCGTCGTCGTCAGCAAGGACGAGGACCTGCTCTTCCTTGCGAACCGGCCCGGGGACACGGGACGCCTGATCTGGGTGCGCCTCCGCAACTGCCGGCGCGAGGCGCTGGTCGAGGCATTCTCGCGGTCGCTTCCGGCCGTCGTGGCGGCGCTCGGGGAAGGGCAGCGGGTGGTCGAGATCGGTTGAACGCGGCGGCAAGGTGGGTGGATGCCCGTTCCCGACGCGCCAGAGGGGTATCTCGCTCCCTCAGGGAGTCGGAACCCAACTCGCCTGTTCGAAACCCGTTCCGCTCGGACTACTTCAAGAGTGGTTGCGAACAGCAGCCCTCGCCGAAAGCAAGAGAGACGCGTCCTCCATGAGGGCGCGTCTTTCGCTTTCTGCGCAGGGATTTCGAGGGGTGGGCCAGGCGGGCGGTCGCCGCGTGTCTCTCAGTCTTAACCGCCGGGTCGCCCGGACACCCCCACTGGCCGACCGGATGGGCCGAAAGTCTCGCCGGGTCTCTCGCCGGGCAGGGTGCCGGGTTAAGACTGGGTCGGTCCCGCTGGAGCGGTCACTACCCCCGGGGTCGGCCCCGCTGGTTCGGTCCCGAACCGGGGCGGCTTTCGGATCGGCTCGGATGGCGCCCGCCTACCCTGTGCCCGCACCAGCGGGGTTCGGTCATGACAGAGTTCAAGCGAGTCGATGCGGTGATTCGGAATGCTCTTCCAGAGGACGCTGAGGCGATCCATGTGGTTCACATGGCGGCCATCCGTGGCCTGTGCTCGACGCACTACAGCGCAGCGGAGATCGACGCCTGGTGCGGCGGTCGGAATCCTTCGAGCTACCTTTCGCCAATACGCGAGAAGGTCGTGCTGGTGGCCGAGGTCGACGCGCGAATCCGCGGCTTCGGCCAGCTTGACCTGACGGGCGTCATCGAGGCCGTGTACGTTCATCCCGACCATCCGAGACAGGGGATTGGCACGGCGCTCCTCTGCGCCCTTGAAGCTTGCGCGCTTCGGAGTGGCTGCGCAGTCCTCCGGCTGGACAGTTCGCTCAATGCCGTCGGGTTCTATACGGCGGCGGGCTACCGTACCGTTGAACGGTACAAGCATGAGATCCGGCCAGGGGTATTCATTTCGTGTGAACGCATGGAACGCGAGTTTGCGCTCCCGATCGACGAACCGCGGAAATCTCACTCTTGACATTCGTAGCCGATAGGATACACTGTTCGCATGCGCGTCAGGATGACGACCGACTACCGGGACTGGATCGACGGCCTGCGGGACCATGGCGCCCGCGCCCGGATTCAGGTTCGCGTGGATCGGCTCGTCCATGGCAACCCCGGTGCGCATCGCGTCCTCCGCGAGGGCGTGTCGGAACTCAAGATCGATGTCGGCCCCGGCTACCGCGTGTACTTCACGGAGCGGGGTGGAGAGCTGATCATCCTCCTGGCGGGCGGCGACAAGGCCACCCAGCGACGCGACATCGAGCACGCGATCGAGCTTGCCCGGAACCTGCCCTAGCCGCCAATCGAGCACCACCATGCCACGCACCACCCGAACGAACAGCACCCGAAGCAGCACGAAGTCGCGTCCCGCAGGCCGAACCCGCACCGTTGCCTACGACGTTGCCAAGCAACTGCGCACACCGAAGGAGATGGCGGCCTACCTCGAGGCGTGGCTCGTCGAGGCGCCCGACGATGCCGTCGGCATCGCGCGCGCGCTCGGCGACATCGCGCGCGCCGTCGGCATGAGCAAGGTGGCGAGGCAATCAGGCCTGAGCCGCGAGAGCCTCTACAAGGCGCTCAGTGAGGACGGGAATCCGAGCCTCGACACGATCTTGCGCGTCGCGCGCGCAGTCGGCGTGCGGTTCCATGCGTCTGCGGCGTGATGGCGGGTGATGTCCACGGGACGACGGATGCCTGACTCGCGCGTGCGGAGACTGAGCGTTCGAACGGGGTCGGTCCAGGACTACTTCAAGAGTGGTTGCGAACAGCAGCCCTCGCCAAACGCACGAGAGACGCGTCCTCCATGAGGGCGCGTCTTTCGCTTTCTGCGCAGCGTTTTCGAGGCGTGGGCCAGGGCGGTTGGTGCGGCGGTGTCTCGGGGTCTTCACCACAGGGTCGCCCGACTCCCCCGCTGGCCGACCGGATGGGCCGAAAGTCTCTCCGGGTCTCTCGCCGGGCAGGGTGCTGGGTTAAGAGAGGGTCGGTCCCGCTGGAGCGGTCACTACCCCCGGGGTAGGGCCCGCTGGTTCGGTCCCGACCCGTTGCGTATCGTGACCCGCGGGTGATGACTCTGCTCACGCGGAGGATCCGCTGACCAACGAAGCGACGGTCCACTGACGCCCTCCGCCCGCGATCCCCCAACATTGTCCCCCGATTCGGAAGACCAGCGTTCCCATGGCGGAAATGCAGGGAAGTTTGTACACATCTGTCGTCCGAAGATTGCCATGACTGACCTGTGTCCGAGCACCTCCTCCTACGTCCCACGCTGCCCCATCTGCGACTATGCGCTTGCAGCGCTCGTCTTCGCGCCTGCGGAGTCGAAGGGCGAGTTCACAGTCGACGTAGCGTGCCCTGAGTGCGGTTTCGTGGTGCCTGCTGGCGGGCGGATC
>JBEGMG010000290.1:0-12994 GCA_041183165.1 Actinomycetota bacterium
CCCGGCAGTCGCCACAGCGAGCTTCTCCGGGCGAACCCCGACGAGCACAGCGCCGTCGGTGCGGGTCGCGCGCGCAACCGGCACGGTGAAGGAAGCCCCGTATGCCGCCACGACGAGATCATCGCCGGACCTGCCGGAGACGGTCCCTTCGACGGTGTTGGACTGACCGAGGAAGTTGGCGACGAAGGCCGTGCGAGGCAACTCGTAGATCTCCACGGGCGGGCCCATCTGCTCGATGCGGCCCTTGTTCATCACGGCCACGGTGTCGGCCATGGTCATGGCCTCTTCCTGGTCGTGCGTGACGTGCACGAAGGTCGTGCCCACCTCGGTCTGGATGCGCTTGAGCTCGATCTGCATCTGGCGGCGCAGTTTGAGGTCCAGAGCACCGAGCGGCTCGTCGAGCAGGAGTACCCCCGGCTGATTGATGAGAGCCCGCGCGACAGCGACGCGCTGCTGCTGTCCGCCGGAGAGCTGCGCGGGCTTGCGTCGCGCCATGGGCCCGAGCTCGACGAGTTCGAGCATGTCGTTGACGGGCCCGGTGACGTCCTTGATTCCGCGACGGCGAAGCCCGAAGGCGACGTTTTCGAAGATGTCCAGGTGCGGGAAGAGCGCATAGGACTGGAAGACCGTGTTCACCTGTCGCTTGTAGGGCTTCTCGCTCGTGATGTCGGTTGAGCCCAGCATGATCTGCCCACTCGTCGGATCCTCGAGACCGGCCACCATCCGCAGTGTTGTCGTCTTGCCACAGCCCGAGGGGCCCAGCAGCGCGAAGAACGACCCCGCGGGGATCGTAAGGGTGAGGTCGTCGACGGCGACGAAGTCGCCGAACGACTTGACCAGGTTGACGAGGTGCAGATCCTGCACGCTGTCGGTTGCCGCCACGCGGACTCCTCTCGAACGGGTCGGCAGCCTACGCCCTCAGGGCTACATCCCGATGGCCTTCTGGAACTCCCGCTGGTAGGCGACATCCTGCTCGGGGGTAAGCGTCATGAAGACGTAGGAGTTATCCAGCGTGGCCTGATCGGGGAAGATCCACTGATTGTCGACCAGAGCCGGATCCAGGTCGGCCATGGCTTCCTTGGCGCCCGCCACCGGTGAGACGTACTGCACGTAGGCCGCAACCTCGGCCGCGACGACCGGGTCGTAGTAGTAGTTCATGACCGCCTCGGCGTTCTTCTTGTGCTGCGCCACCGACGGGATGAGCATGTTGTCGGTCCAGAGCATGCCACCGGTCTCGGGCAATCCGACACCGAAGTCCTCGCCGAGCTGGAACATGTCGCCCGACCAGCCGATGACGGCGATGACGTCACCGGTCTCGAGGGCCGCGACGTAGTCATTGCCTGCCACCTGGCGGATCTGGCCGCTGTCGATCTGAGCCTGGAACTCCGCGATGCCCGCCTGGAACTGCTCGTCGGTGAAGTTGGAGGGGTCCGCGCCCTGCCAGGCCATGATGATCCCCATCGTGTCGCGCATCTCCGAGAGCACCGTGATGCGGCCCTTGAGCTTGGGATCCCAGAGCTGGTCGAGCGACGTGAGCGTGTCGGTCCCCAGCGTCTCCTGGAGCAGTGCCTTGTTCCAGCCGAATGCGCCGAAGCCGGAGAACCAGGGCAGGGTGTAGTTGCGCTCGGGATCGAAGGACACACCCAGGTATGCCGGATCCAGGTTGGCAGCGTTGGGGATCAGCGCCTTGTCGAGCGGCGCAGCGTGTCCGCTCTGGATCCACAGTGCAGCCATCCAGTCGGTGAGCACGACGATGTCGCGATCGATCGACTGCCCTGACTCGAGCTGGGCGCGCACCTTGGCGAAGAACTCGTTGTTGTCGTTGACATCCTCGGTGTAGTTGACCGCGATGCCCGAGGCTTCGGTGAAGGCCTTGAGGGTGGGGTACTCGCCCGTCTCGTCGTTGACGTCGATGTAGAGCGGCCAGTTGGCCCAGTTGACGAACTTCTCGGTGTCGGAGAGGTCCGTGGCCAGGCTGGGCGAGGGGGCCCCGCTGGAGGTGTCGCTCGAGCCACCGCCGCCAGCACCGCAGGCAGCGGCAGTGGCCGCCACGCCGGCGATGCCCGCGACCTGGAGGAGTCGACGACGGGACAGCCCGGCCTGCGACATGCGCACGATGGCGGCGGCCTGGGGTGAGAGCGGGCGCTTCGTCATGGTGACTCCTCAATCTCCTCGTGTGGTCCTCGACGGGGTACTCCGATGCTAACGGCTTAGGGCGTGCGGTCGGCGAAGATCGTGCGGTGCCATTCCTTGCGCGCGTCGCCCGAGATATCCCAGGAGACGTGCTTGACGACGGTGTACTCCTCAAGGGAGTACTTGGACATGTCCTTGCCGAAGCCCGACTGCTTCATCCCCCCGTGCGGCATCTCGCTCACGATGGGGATGTGGTCGTTGACCCAGACCGTCCCCGCCCGAATCGTCCGCTGGGCGGTCTGAGCGCGGTAGACGTCGCGGGTCCAGACAGAGGCCGCGAGGCCATAGCGCGTGTCATTGGCCAGCGCCAGGCCCTCGTCGTCGGAGTCGAAGGGCAGAGCCACCAGGACCGGGCCGAAGATCTCCTCCTGCACGATCTCGGACTCCTGGGGCGCACCCGTCACGAGGGTCGGGGCGTAGTAGGCCCCCTTGCTCAACTCCCCGCCGGGCACCTGCCCACCCGCCAGGATGCGCGCGCCAGCACCGCGAGCCCGATCGACGAAGCCGGCCACCCGGTCGCGCTGGGCAAAGGTCACGAGCGGCCCGAGGTCGGTATCCGGATCTCGCGGGTCCCCCACGCGGATGCGCCCGAGAACCTCGGCGACTCCCTCCACGAGGGCATCGAAGACGGGCCGCTGGGCATAGATGCGGGTGGCCGCAGTGCAGTCCTGCCCGGCGTTGATGAGCGCACCCGCCACCGCCCCCTGGATGGCAGCCTCGAGGTCGGCGTCGTCATAGACCACGAAGGGTGCCTTGCCGCCCAGCTCGAGGTGGACTCGAGCGGCTCGGCCTGCGGCGATCTCCATGACTCGACGCCCCACGGGAGTCGACCCCGTGAAGGACACCATGGCGACGTCGGGATGGCTCACGAGGGCCTCGCCCGCTTCGGGGCCCCGCCCCACGATGACGTTGACGACGCCGGCCGGTATCCCCGCCGCCGCCGCATCCTCGGCGAGCATGAGCGTGGTGAGGGGGGTGATCTCCGCGGGCTTCAAGACGATGGTGTTGCCCGCGGCGATGGCGGGGAGGATCTTCCACATGGCCATCTGCAAGGGGTAGTTCCACGGGGCGATCGACCCAATGACACCGACCGGCTCACGGCGGATGACCGAGGTGTGGGTGGCGTCGTACTCCCCAGACGCAAGCCCCTCCAGCTGACGGGCGGCGCCAGCAAAGAACACGACGTTGTCGATGCTGCCGGGTACGTCGAACTCGGTGGCCAGGCGCAGTGTCTTGCCCGTCTGGCGCGACTCGACCTCGGCGTACTCACCGGCACGAGCCGTGAGCCTCTCGGCCAGCCTCAGCAGTGCCGCACCCCGCTCGCCCGGCGTGGTGGCGGCCCAGCCGGGGAGCGCACGCTGAGCGGCGGCGACAGCCTGGCCGACCTCGGGTGCCCCGGCTAGGCCCACGGTCTCGACGACGGTGCCATCGGCCGGATCGATCACGTCGAAGGTCCCCGCCGACCCTGTCGTGAGGGACACGCCATCCACGAAACCCGCGCTCATCGACACCTCCCGCATGCACCGCAGCTCGATGCCGCCACATTAGCCGCCCGGCCCGGGACGGCGAGTCGGTCCCGCCCGGATGAGTCGCGATCGTGATGGACGACCGATTCGCCCGGTCGCTACCCCCGGAGCGCTATGCCGGTCTAGGGTGAAACCTCGTCCCGGGGATTCCGGGATCTCGGAGGAATCCGAGCAGCCGGTGGAGGTGTCATGTCCGTGGTTCGGGCAGCCCTTGTCCAGACCAACTGGACGGGCGACAAGGAGTCCATGATCGTGGCGCACGAGGAGTACGCGCGCCAGGCGGCGGCCCAGGGGGCCAAGGTCATGTGCTTCCAGGAACTGTTCTACGGGCCGTATTTCTGCCAGGTGCAGGACACCAAGTTCTACGAGTACGCCGAGAGCATCCCCGGGCCTACCACCGAGCGCTTCCAGGCCCTCGCGGCTGAGCTCGGCATGGTGATGGTGCTGCCCATGTACGAGGAGGAGCAGCCCGGCATCCTCTACAACACTGCGGCGGTCGTCGATGCGGACGGCAGCTACCTCGGCAAGTACCGCAAGACGCACATCCCCCACGTGCCGGGCTTCTGGGAGAAGTTCTACTTCCGCCCCGGCAATCTCGGCTACCCCGTCTTCAATACCGCGGTCGGCAAGATCGGCGTCTACATCTGCTTCGACCGCCACTTCCCCGAGGGCTGGCGCGCACTCGGACTTAACGGGGCACAGATCGTCTTCAATCCCTCAGCGACCTCCCGCGGGCTCTCCGGCTACCTATGGAAGCTCGAGCAGCCGGCCTCAGCGGTCGCCAATGAGTACTTCATCGGCGCCATCAACCGGGTGGGCATCGAGGATCTCGGCGACGACGACTTCTACGGCACCAGCTACTTCGTCGATCCCGAGGGCAAGTTCGTCGGCGAGCCCGCCGATCCCTACCAGCCTGAGCTCGTCGTCCGCGATCTCGACATGGACCTCATCACCACGGTTCGCAATCGCTGGCCCTTCTACCGCGACCGTCGCCCCGATGCCTACGGCGACCTCACCCGACCCTGACCCGCACCTGACAGGAGGCTGACATGAGGACCCTCATCCGCAATGGCTCAGTCGTCACGCCCCAGGGCGTCAGCACGATGGATGTGCTCGTCGACGGAGAGACCATCGCCGCGCTGCTTGCATCCGGCGCCACCTCCGATGAACTCGCCGGCACGGTCGATCGGGTCATCGATGCCAAGGGGAAGTACGTCATCCCCGGCGGCATCGACGCCCACACGCACATGGAGCTGCCCTTCGGAGGCACCTTCGCCTCCGACACCTTCGAGACTGGTACGCGAGCGGCAGCCTGGGGCGGCACGACGACGATCATCGACTTCGCCGTCCAGCGCTACGGCGAGCGCGTGCAGGACGGCCTGGCTGCTTGGCATGCCAAGGCTGACGGCAACTGCTTCATCGACTATGGCTTCCACCAGATCATCGGCGGCGTCGACGACGACTCACTGAAGGCGATGGACGAGCTGGTCGACGAGGGCGTGACGAGCTTCAAGCTCTTCATGGCCTACCCGGGAGTCTTCTACAGCGATGATGGCCAGATCCTCCGCGCCATGCAGCAGGCTAAGAACAACGGCTCCATGATCATGATGCACGCGGAGAACGGCATTGCGATCGACGTCCTCGTCTCTCAGGCACTCGCGCGCGGCGAAACCGCCCCTATCAACCATGGGCTCACGCGCCCCTGGGAGACGGAGCAGGAGGCGACCCACCGCGCGATCATGCTGGCGCGCATCACCGGGGCGCCTCTCTACATCGTCCACATGTCCGCGAAGCAGGCCGTGCAGACACTGCAGGAAGCCCGCGATCTCGGACTCAATGTCTTCGGCGAGACGTGCCCGCAGTACCTCTACCTGTCACTGGAGGAGCAGCTGGGCGCACCGGGCTTCGAGGGCGCCAAGTGGGTGTGTTCCACTCCCCTGCGCTCGCGCGAAGAAGGACACCAGGACGAGCTGTGGCGCTACCTGCGCACCAACGACCTCTCCATCGTGAGCACGGACCACTGCCCCTTCTGCTTCAAGGAGCAGAAGGAACTCGGCGTAGGCGACTTCTCGAAGATCCCCAACGGCATCGGCTCCGTCGAGCACCGCATGGACCTGATCTACCAGGGTGTCGTCGAGGGGCAGCTCACCGTCGAGCGCTGGGTCGAGATCACCTCCGCCACGCCTGCGCGGATGTTCGGGCTCTACCCCAAGAAGGGTGCCATCGCCCCGGGGTCGGATGCCGACATCGTGATCTACGACCCGAATGGCCACACGAGCATCGGCTATGAGAAGACGCACCACATGAACATGGATCACAGCGCCTGGGAGGGCTTCGAGATCGACGGACATGTGGACGTCGTCCTATCGCGCGGCGAGGTCCTCGTCGACGAGCAGGGCTTCCACGGCACGAAGGGGCGCGGGCGCTACCTCAAGCGAGGCCTGTCCCAGTACCTCATCTGAACCTGTTCACCCATATCGAAGACGAGCGGAGCATCACGTGTACACGATCGACCACTGGATCAACGGACAGCGCGTGGCCGGGGCGTCCGGCAATACCGGGCCGGTCTTCAACCCGGCGACGGGTCAGCAGCAGGGCGAGGTCGCCCTGGCGAGCGTCGCCGAGGTCGACAAGGCCGTCGCCGTCGCGAAGGAAACCTTCGCCACGTGGCGCTCGTCATCGCTCTCCAAGCGCGCGGACATCCTCTTCGCCTTCCGCCAGATCGTGCACTCCCGGCGAGATGAGATCGCCAACCTGGTCTCGCAGGAGCATGGCAAGGTGCCCTCCGACGCCGCCGGTGAGCTCGCTCGCGGCTTGGAGAACATCGAATTCGCCTGCGGGATCCCGCAGGGGCTCAAGGGCTCCTACAGCGAGCAGGTGTCCTCCGGCGTCGACGTCTACTCCCTGCGCCAGCCCCTCGGTGTGGTCGCCGGTATCACGCCGTTCAACTTCCCCGCCATGGTCCCGATGTGGATGTTCGCCAATGCGATCGCTACGGGCAACACCTTCATCCTCAAGCCGAGCGAGAAGGACCCGTCCGTTTCGCTGCTCATCGCGGAGATGCTCGCTGACGCGGGACTGCCCCCGGGCGTCTTCAATGTCGTCCATGGCGACAAGGTCGCGGTGGACCGCATCCTGGAGCATCCGGACATCCAGGCCGTGAGCTTCGTCGGATCGACCCCCATCGCCAAGTACATCTACGCGACCGGCACGGCTAACGGCAAGCGCGTGCAGGCACTGGGCGGAGCCAAGAACCACATGGTGGTCCTTCCCGATGCTGACATCGACATGGCCGCCGACGCCGCCGTGAGCGCGGGCTTCGGTTCTGCCGGTGAGCGGTGCATGGCGATCTCGGTCGTTGTCGCCGTGGGCGGCGTAGGCGACAAGCTCGTCGACGCCATCGCCGCTCGCATGCCCAAGGTGAAGGTCGGCCCGGGCACCGACCCCGATGCCGAGATGGGTCCGCTCATCACCGGTGAGCATCGCGACAAGGTCGCGTCCTACCTCGCCGGCGCGCCCGCCGAGGGAGCCACCGTGGTCGTCGACGGCCGAGAGGCTGACCTGCCGACGGACGGCTACTTCCTCGGGGTTTCGCTCATCGATCAGGTCAAGCCCGGCATGAAGGTCTACGACGAGGAGATCTTCGGCCCCGTGCTGTCGGTGGTCCGCGTCGACACCTACGAAGAGGCCGTGGACCTCATCAACAGCCACCAGTACGGCAACGGGACCGCGATCTTCACGCGGGACGGTGGGGCGGCGCGACAATTCCAGTTCGACATCCAGGTCGGCATGGTCGGCATCAACGTGCCCATTCCCGTGCCGGTCGCCTACTACAGCTTCGGCGGCTGGAAGGCTTCCCTCTTCGGCGACGCCAACATGTACGGCCCCGCGGGCGTCGACTTCTACACGCGCACCAAGACAGTCACGTCTCGCTGGCCCGACCCCTCGACCTCCTCGGTCGATCTGGGCTTCCCCCGCACCCGCTGACGAAGGGCACATCACAGACATGGATATCGGCGTCGTCCTGCAGTGCACTCCTCCCGCCTCGCGCGTCATCGACCTCGCTCGCCGGGCGGAGACCCTCGGATTCGACTACGTGTGGACCTTCGACTCCCACATCCTGTGGGAGGAGCCCTACGTCATCTACTCCAAGATCCTCGATGAGACGCGCAAGGTCATCGTGGGGCCGATGGTGACCAATCCAGCAACTCGCGACATCACGGTGACGGCATCGGTCTTCGCCACTCTCAACGAGATGTACGGCAATCGCACCGTCATCGGCATCGGTCGCGGCGATTCAGCCGTGCGCGTCACCAACGGCAAGCCGGTGAGCGTGGCGGAGTTGCGCGAGTCCGTGGTCCAGCTCAAGGACCTCACCAACGGACGAGCGATCGACTACAAGGGCAGCTCGATTCGACTGCCCTGGGCGACCGATTCGCGCACCGGCGTCTTCGTCGCGGCGTACGGACCCAAGGTGCTTGCCCTCACCGGCGAGGTCGGTGACGGCTTCATCCTGCAGTTGGCCGACCCCCAGATCGCGGCGTGGACGATCGAGGCGGTGCGCAACGCTGCCGCTGCCGCCGGGCGCAATCCCGACGACGTCTACATCTGCGTTGCGGCGCCGGCGTATGTCACCGACAACGTCGAGCATGCCCGCAACCAGCTGCGCTGGTTCGGAGGCATGGTGGGCAACCACGTGGCCGACATCGTCGAGCGCTACGGCGAAGGTGGCGGCGTGCCGCAGGCCCTCACCGACTACATCAAGGAGCGCAAGGGCTACGACTACAACCAGCACGGCCGGGCGGGCAATTCGCACGCCGACTTCGTGCCCGACGAGATCATCGACCGCTTCTGCATCATCGGCCCCGTCGAGGAGCAGGTCCGCCGCCTGGAGGAGCTCAAGGCCCTCGGGGTGGATCAGTTCGCGGTCTACCTGCAGCACGATGACAAGGACCACACGCTGCTGGAGTACGGCGAGCGCGTGATCCCCGCCATCCAGGACACCGTGCTGGCGAAGAGCTGATCGATGGCGTCAGGCACCTCCACCACGGGCCGAAGGGTTAAGCAGGGACTCATCTCCCTGGGCTGGGCTCTCGCGGGCGTCGTGATCGCCATCCTTCTCTGGGAGGGCGTCAAGCTCCTGGGGGCGGTCGTCACACTGCCCTTCGAGACGTCCGACCAGGCGATGCCGCACGTCTGGACCATCGCCCAGGGCGCCCTACAACCCGAGGTCCGCGGGTCGGACACCCCCGTGTGGATGACCGTGCTCATCGCGGCGCTCTACACCCTGCTCATCGCGTTCGGCGGCTTCATCATCGGTGTGAGCGTGGGGCTGCTGCTTGCCGTCATCATGCAGCGCTTCGCCTTCATGGAGCGAGGACTGCTCCCCTTCGTGATCGCCTCTCAGACCGTTCCGCTCATCGCCCTGGCGCCGCTCATCGTCGGCATCGGCAATCGCATCAGCTTCGGGCCCTTCCAATGGGGCCAGACGCAATCGATCATGTTCATCGCGGCCTACCTGGCGTTCTTCCCGCTCTCCGTGGGTGCCCTGCGAGGGCTCAAGGCGGCCACGCCGACCCAGCTCGAGCTCATGCGGTCCTACGCCGCGTCGCCTCGGTCCACGCTGTGGAAGCTGCGCTTCCCCGCTTCCGTGCCGTACCTCGTGCCCGCCCTCAAGGTCTCGGCCGCAGCAGCTGTCGTCGGCACCGTGGTCGCCCAGATCTCCACCGGCGGACGCGGGGGCATCGGCCGACTGATCATCGAGTACGCACGCGAGACCACGGCCCAGCCCGCCAAGGTCTACATCGCTGTCATCGGCGCGATCCTGGTCGGACTCATCGCCGCCGGGCTCGTCGCACTCCTCGACCTGTACCTCACGCGCAATCTGCCGAAGGAGAAGCTCACGTGAGCGAGTTCGCTGTCCACGCCGAGGGCGTCTGGAAGGTCTTCAATGAAGGCGCCGCCAACGAGGTGACGGCCCTGTCCGACGTCAGCCTCGACGTACGCAAGGGCGAGTTCGTGTCCCTCATCGGGCCCTCCGGATGCGGCAAGAGCACCCTCCTGCGGGTTATTGCCGACCTGACCTCGGCGTCGCGCGGCACCGTCGAGGTGGCGGGCATGACCCCGCAGAAGGCCCGCGAGGACCACCAGTACGGCATCGCCTTCCAGCAGGCGGCCCTCCTCGACTGGCGCACGGTCCGGCGCAATGTCGAACTCCCCCTCGAACTCGCGGGCTGGGACAAGGCCAAGCGTCAGGCACGCGCCCTCGAACTCCTCGACATGGTGCAGCTGCACGACTTCGCCGAGAGTCGCCCCTGGGAGCTCTCCGGCGGCATGCAGCAGCGCGTCGCGATCGCGCGATCGCTGGCAACCGACCCGGAGATCCTGCTCATGGATGAGCCATTCGGCGCCCTTGACGAGATGACCCGCGAACGCATGCAGAACGAGCTCCTGCGCATCGCCGGGGCGACGGGCACCTCGGTCATCTTCGTCACGCACTCGATCCCCGAGGCCGTCTACCTCTCGAATCGCGTGGTCGTCATGTCCCCGCGCCCCGGGCGCATCACCCACGTGGTCGACGTCCCCCTGGGCGATCGCAACGAGGACACCCGCGAGTCCGATGCGTTCTTCGAGGCGGTCACCGCCGTGCGCGAAGCACTGCGTGGTCGGGCCAAGCCCGTGGGCGAGGGCGGCGCACGTCTCGCGGAGACTTCATGAAGGCGCGCATCAACCTGATCTGGCCGCCGATCCTCATCGGCGCCCTCTTCCTGCTGGCCTGGCAGGCCCTGGTCGTCATCCAGGACCTCAAGCCCTATCTCCTGCCCGCGCCAAGCCTCATCTTCACCACCTTCACCAGCAACCTCAGCCTGATGGTGGAGACAGGTATCTATACGGCAACGACGGCCGCGTTGGGGCTCGTCTTCGGCACCCTTGTCGGCATCCTCTTGGCCATGGTGGCGCAGCGGTTCTTCGTGTTCCGCAACCTCATGATCCCCATCGCTGCCGGCATCGCCGCTGTGCCGATTGTCGCCCTGACACCGATCCTCAACAACATGTTCGACATCACGAGCCGCACACCACGCGTCCTGATCACGGCGATCGTCGTCTTCTTCCCCATCTTCGTCAACGTCTACCGAGGGCTTACCGCCGTGCCGCCGGTGCAGCTCGAGCTCCTCAGGTCCCTGTCCGCCACGCCACGGACAGTCCTGCGAGTCCTGCGCATCCCCAATGCGCTCCCCTTCTTCTTCACCGGACTCAAGGTGGCCGCTCCACTCGCGGTCATCGCCGCACTCGTCGCCGAATACTTCGGCGGACCCCAGGAAGGGCTGGGGAGCAAGATCGCGGCATCAGCCGCAAACACGGCATACGGTCGAGCCTGGGCGTACGTCGTCGTCGCGATCATCGTCGGGCTCGCGTTCTACCTCATCACCCTCGCCTTGGAGAGGGTGGCGACACCCTGGGCCGGTCGGACCCGATCTGCCTGATGCAACCCACTGGAGGAAACATGAAGACAGGACCGCGCGGGCGCCTTGCTGCGTCCGTCGGAGTCCTCGCCGCCGCTGGCATGGTGCTGGCAGCGTGCGGGGGCGGATCGAGCTCGAGCGAGTCAAGCTCCGCGGCTCCCGAGCCCGCATCGAGCTCAGCCGCACCGGCCTCGTCCGAGGCTGCTCCCACCGAGGAGGCCTGCACCGAGCTCATGCCCGTGAACCTGCAGCTGCAGTGGTTCGTGCAGGCGCAGTTCGGCGGCTACTACGCCGCGAAGGACAAGGGCTTCTACGAGGAGCAGTGCCTCGATGTGACCATCCTCGAGGGTGGCGTCGACATCGTCCCGCAGACCCAGCTCGCTCAGGGCGCGGCCGACTACGCCATCGCGTGGGTGCCGAAGGCACTCGCGTCGCGCGAGCAGGGCGCCGGCATCGTCGACGTGGCGCAGGTGTTCCAGCGCTCCGGCACGCTGCAGGTGTCGTGGGCGGACTCGGGTATCTCGACACCCGCAGACCTCAAGGGCAAGAAGGTCGGCAACTGGGGCTTCGGCAATGAGTACGAACTCTTCGCCGGCCTGACCCAGGCGGGCCTCAAGCCGGGCAAGGACGTCGAGCTGGTCCAGCAGCAGTTCGACATGCAGGCCCTGCTCAACCGTGAGATCGACGCCGCGCAGGCCATGACGTACAACGAGTACGCCCAGGTCCTCGAGGCCGTCAACCCCGACACCGGCGAGCTCTACCAGCCCGAGGACTTCACCGTCATCAACTGGAACGACGTCGGCACCGCGATGTACCAGGACGCCATCTGGGCGTCCGAGGAGCGCCTCGCCGATCCCGCGTACCAGGAGATGACGCAGGCCTTCGTCACGGCGTCCCTCAAGGGCTGGATCTACTGCCGCGACAACGCACAGGAGTGCGCGGACATCATCACGGCCAACGGCTCCAAGCTCGGAGCGAGCCACCAGCTGTGGATGATGAACGAGGTCAACAAGCTCGTCTGGCCGTCGCCGCTGGGCGTCGGTGTCATCGACCCGGCACTGTGGGCTCAGAGCGTGACGGTCGCGCTCAACACCCTCAACGCCGATGAGGTCACCATCATCACGGCGGATCCGGGTGAGGCGGCGTACACCAACCAGTACGCCGAGGCTGCGAATGCAGCACTCACCGCAGAGGGGCTCAACACGACCGGCGACGACTTCGCGCCGATCACCGTGGAGCTCAAGGAGGGCGGCGCCTGATCGGCGACGTGGCCCGGCGGGTCGGCGAAGCCGTCCCTGTCGGGCTTCCCCGCTAGCAATGGGAAGGGGCCCCGGACCAGTTGGTCCGGGGCCCCTTCCCTTCGCCACGAGCCCGAGGCCCCTTCCCTTCGCCACGAGGATTGTGCGGCTGAGTGGTCGAATTTCGGGCACTCAGCCGCACAATTCCGCTGCGACGCCATCACCGAGAAGCTGCGAAGCCGCGGCCAAGAAGAAGCAGCCCCGGACCCATCGGTCCGGGGCTGCTTCCTTACGAGCGGAACTAGTCGAGGCTGGCCATCACGTGCTTGATGCGGGTGTAGTCCTCGAAGCCGTACATCGACAGGTCCTTGCCGTAGCCGGAGTGCTTGAAGCCACCGTGCGGCATCTCGGCGACCAGCGGGATGTGGGTGTTGATCCACACGCAGCCGAAATCGAGGTTCTTGGCCATGCGCATCGCCCGGCCGAAGTCCTTCGTCCAGACCGACGACGCCAGGCCGTAGTTGACGCCGTTGGCCCAGGCCAGCGCCTGCGCCTCGTCCGAGAACTTCTGCAC
>JBEGMG010000291.1:0-6176 GCA_041183165.1 Actinomycetota bacterium
AGGATGCCGAGGAAGATCAGCAGCACACCGAGACCGACTCCCAGACCGATGAGCGCCCCGGTCATGCCACTGCCCTCGCGGGACGCAGGAGCTGCGCTAGGTCATAGCCCGCGGCCTCGAATCGCTCCTCATGCGGGGGAAAGCCCGTTCCACGTACGAGATGCGCACCACGCAGGGTGAAGACATCGGCAATTTCGACGACGCCGGCCTCGACCCTTCCGGGTAAGGCGGCGATCTCGCGCACCCGACGTCGCCCGTCGCGCCCGGTCGCAGTGTGCACGACGATGTCCACACAACCGGCAACTGTGGGTACAACGAAGTCGGCTGCGATGTTGTTACCTGCCAGCAAAGGCAGGGTGCAGAGCTTGGTGACAGCTTCGCGTGCGGAATTCGCATGCAGTGTGGCCGCCGCGGGCAGCCCGCTGTTCATGGCGATGAGCAGGTCCAGGGCCTCCGCCTGGCGCACCTCCCCGACGATGAGGCGCGATGGCCTCATGCGCAGGGCCTCCTTGACGAGTCTGCGGAGGGGAATCTCGCCGGTGCCCTCGAGGCTGGCATCGCGGGTCTGCATGGGCACCCAATCGGGATGGTGCGGGAGGTGGATCTCGAAGACCTCTTCGCAACTCACGATCCGCTCGCTCGACGGGATGCAGCCGAGGAGCGCATTGAGCAGCGTGGTCTTGCCCGCTTGCGTGCCACCGGCGACGACCACATTGAGTCCGCTCACCATGCAGGCCTCGAGGAAGTCCGCGGACTCGGGAGAGAGCGTGCCCCCCGGCACTAGTTGGTGCACATCCATAGGGCGATGCACGAAGCGGCGGATGTTGACGGCCCAGTGCTCACGCGTGATGTCGGGGATGGCGACGTGAAGACGACTGCCGTCGGGGAGCATCGCATCCACGAAGGGGGTGCTCAGGTCGATCCGTCTGCCCGACCACTGGAGCATGCGCTCGACGAGGCTGCGGACCTGAGCATCGGTGAGCACAGCGGTCGTGA
The DNA here is from genome assembly GCA_041183165.1 of Actinomycetota bacterium. GTDB lineage: Bacteria > Actinomycetota > Actinomycetes > S36-B12 > S36-B12 > Mxb001. Next base: position 997 of record JBEGMG010000291.1, read on the forward strand.
GCTCGCTCCTGCCGCCGCGCGCGACGAACACCTTGCCCGGAGCATTGATCCAGACCTCTTCGACCTCAGGGTCGTCGAAGAACCGCTGCAGGGGTCCGAAGCCAGCGACATCGTCGAGCACCCGGCGCGAGACAGCTGCGAGCTCGACGTCCGACTGGGCAGGGTCGTCCACCTGAGTGACAAGCCGGCGCACGGCCGCGCGTACCAGCTCCTCCACCGCATCGCGGTCGCGCAATGGATCCAGGCCACCACGCCGCACCGCCTCGCGCACATCAGCCTCGATGACGTCCTGCACCGATGTCGACACTTCCACTCCCCTCGCTCGGCAATCGCTGCCAATGCGCAGCAATCGCATGCAAGACGAAGGTAGGAACGTCGACGCTCCCCAACCAGATGACATCGCGCACCCCCCGTGCGCGTTAGCTCATCGCGGTGAATCGTGAGGGGATTGACGGTTGGGACACGCGCAATCGATCACGCGACATGCGCGATCAGACGAGGTCAGTCGATGATGTCGAGCACGAGCGGCAGGCGGGAGTACGCCGTGCCTGCCGGCGACACCACCACGGCAGGCTCCGGGTCCGCGAGCAGCGGCAGCGCCGCCTCCAGGCGCTCGGCGTCCTCAGCGTGCAGTCGCAGAAGCGGCGCGCCGCTCATCACCGAGTCTCCAGGCTTGACGAGGACCTCGATGCCCGCCGAGGCGGACACCGGATCGTCCTTGGTCGCCCGCCCGGCACCGAGACGCCACGCCGCACGCCCGATGGCGAGGGCGTCGCAGCGCGTGACCACGCCCTCACGGTCCGCGGTGACCGTCTCGACGATCGGTGCGCTCGGCAGTGGCGCATCGGGGTCGCCGCCCTGAGCGAGGATCATCCGACGCCAGTGGTCCATCGCTCGGCCGCTGGCGATCGCCTCGGCCGGATCGGCCTCGATGCCGACGAGTTCGAGCATGTGGCGAGCGAGCAGGAGAGTGAGCTCGACGACATCCGCCGGCCCACCGCCCCCCAGGACCTCGACGGACTCGGCCACCTCGAGAGCATTGCCGACGGCCACCCCGAGGGGGACGTCCATCGCCGTGACGAGCGCACGCGTGCGCACACCCTCATCGCGTCCGAGTGCCACCATGGTGCGCGCGAGTTGGACCGCGCGAGCGGTGTCGGACATGAAGGCGCCCGACCCGGTCTTGACGTCGAGGACGAGCGCCGATGTGCCTTCGGCGATTTTCTTGCTCATGATCGACGAAGCGATGAGCGGGATGATGTCGACCGTCGACGTCACGTCGCGCAGGGCGTAGAGCTTGCGGTCGGCAGGTGCGAGACCGGAACCGGCGGCGCAGATGACTCCCCCGACATCGCCGAGGATCGACAGCATCTCGGCATTGGTGAGGTGGGCGCGCCACCCGGGGATGGACTCGAGCTTGTCGAGAGTGCCACCCGTGTGACCGAGACCGCGCCCGGACAGCTGGGGCACGGCCGCGCCGCACGCGGCGACGATCGGCACCAGGGGAAGAGTGATCTTGTCGCCCACTCCCCCGGTGGAGTGCTTGTCGACGGTCGGGCGGGAGAGGGACGAGAAGTCCATCCGCTCCCCCGAGCGGATCATGGCCTGGGTCCATCGGACGAGTTCCGGCTCGCTCAGGCCCTGGAAGTAGATCGCCATGGCCATGGCGGCCATCTGCTCCTCGTGCACATCCCCGCGCGTGTAGGCGTCGATCAGCCAGTCGATCTGCCCATCAGTCAGCATCCCGCCGTCGCGCTTGATGCGGATGAGGTCGACAGCGGCGAACGGATCGCCTGCGCTCACGAATCCTCCGCCGTATGGCCGGCCATGAGCAGGCCGATACGCCCGCGATCAGCCTCCTCGGCACTGATCGTCTCGACGAGCCGCCCGTCGTACATGACCGCGATCCGGTCCGCGAGGCCGAGCACCTCGTCCAGCTCAGCCGAGACGAGCAGCACGGCGGCGCCCCGGTCCCGGGCGGCCACGATCCGCGAGTGGATGAACTCGATGGAGCCCACGTCGACTCCACGGGTGGGCTGCGCGGCGATGAGAAGGGCGGGATTCGCGGCCAGTTCCCGAGCGATGACCACCTTCTGCTTGTTTCCGCCCGACAGGGACTGCGCTGTGGTCTCGGAGGAGGGCGTGCGGATGTCGAACTGCCCGACGAGTTCATCGGCGAGGGCGGTGACCGCCCCTCGATTGCGGACCCCCATTCGCGCAAACTCCGGCTCGTCGTATCGATCGAGGACCAGGTTGTCCGCGACGGAGTAGGGACCGACGATGCCGTCGGTTTCGCGGTCCTCGGGCACGTGACCGACTCCCATGGCGTGAATCGCGCGTGGCGACTTGCCGAGTGCATCGGCACCGTTCACCGTGATCGACTGCGCCCGGCACGTTCTTAGGCCAGTCAACGCCTGCACGAGCTCGCGCTGGCCATTACCCTCCACGCCGGCGATGCCCAGGATCTCCCCCGCGCGCACCTGGAGGGAGACATCGCGGACCGCGGGCAGGCCGATGTCGTTGGTGGCGGACAGTCCCACGACGTCGAGAACGACATCCGCGGTCTCGGCCGGAGACTTCTCCACGGTGAGCAGGACGCTGCGGCCCACCATCATCTGGGCTAGGCCCGCCGCGTCCGTGTCGGCCGGCGTCGTGGTGCCGACGACCTTGCCCCCGCGCAACACCTCGATGGTGTCGGCGACAGCGAGCACCTCGCGAAGCTTGTGCGTGATGAAGATGACCCCCACGCCGTTGGCTGCGAAGCCGCGCAGGACAGTGAGCAGCTCGTCCGTCTCCTGCGGGGTGAGGACGGCAGTGGGCTCATCCATGATGAGGATGTCGGCCTTGCGATAGAGGGCCTTGAGGATCTCGACGCGCTGCTGGGTGCCGACAGGAAGGTCTTCGACTTTCGCGTCGACGTCGACCTGCAGACCGAACTCCTCGGCAAGGCGCGCCACCTCCGCCTTGGCCTTGCGCATGTTGACGAAAGGCCATCGAATCGGTTCGTCGCCGAGGATGACATTCTCCGCGACGGTGAAGACGGGCACGAGCTGGAAGTGCTGGTGGACCATGCCGATGCCGCGGCGAATCGCGTCTCGCGGGCCGGACAGGCGCACGGCCTCGCCCTTGATGAGGACCTCCCCCTCATCGGGCGCGTACAGGCCGTAGATCATCTTGACCAGGGTCGACTTACCCGCTCCGTTCTCACCGAGCAGCGCAAGGATCTCGCCCTCGTGGAGGGTGAGCGAGACATCCTCGTTGGCCACCACGCCCGGAAAGCGCTTGGTCAGGCCCGAGGCCTGGAGGAGCACGCGTCGGTCAGCCATGGCTAGTCCTTCTCATACGGTCGGCCGACGGCAGCCGGCGGTTTCACCCGGCCGGAGACGATCGCGAGCAGGACGATGGTGAGCACGTAGGGCAGCATGTTGATGAACTGCTGGGGGATAGCGACAACCTCGTCGGCCTGCAGTTGGCTCGCGACACCCTCGGTAAGCCCGAAGAAGAAGGCGGCGGCAAGCGCCCCGATGGGGTTCCACGCGCCGAAGATCATGATGGCGAGTGCCGTGAAGCCTCGACCTGCCGTGAACCCGCGCTCGAACGTCCCCGCCGCCTCGATGGAGAGGTAGGCACCGGCCATGCCGGCCAGCAGCCCGGCGAGCATCACGTTCCAGAAGCGGAAGGACTGGACTCCGATGCCGGAGGTGTCGGAGGCGCTCGGCTTCTCGCCGACAGACCGCGTGCGCAGCCCCCAGCGGGTCTTGAAGAGCAGGACCCACAGAAGGAGCGGGATGATCAGCGCGGCGTACGTGAACAGTCCATTGCTGAAGACAACCGGGCCGATGAGGGGGATGCTCGAGAGGCCGGGAATGGTCACCGTGGGAGTCGTCCCGGGGAGCACCTGCCCCTGGACGTAGAAGAAGCTCGTGAGCCCGACCGCAAGGATGTTGATCACGGTGCCGGCGATGATCTGGTCCATCTTCCAGGTGACGGCTCCCACCGCGAGGAAGGCGCCCAGGATCATCCCGGTGCCGACACCGATGAGCGTGCCCAGGATCAGGTTCCCGGTCGCCGCTGCACCGAAGAAGCCGGCGAAGGCGCTCATCAGCATCTGGCCCTCGATGCCGATATTGATGACACCACTGCGCTCGCAGATAATCCCGACCATCGCAGCCAGGATGAGGGGTACGGCGTACCGCAGGGAGAACTCAAGGACCGAGACGGTGCGCACCTGGTCGAGCACGAAGGCGATGACGATGAGCGCGCTGATGATCGCGGCAAGCGTGTAGGCCCACTTGGCGCTCATGCTCCCCACCCCTTGGTGACGGTGGTCTGCTTGATGTTGCGATTCCGGAAGAGCAGGCGAGCGACAAGGGGCGCGGAGACGAAGAGGAGGGTGATGGCAAGGATGACATCGACGACCTCCGGCTCGATGCCGGTTTGGAACTGCAAGGCCGCACCCCCGGTCCGCAGGGTGCCGATGAGCAGGGCGGCCGGAATGGCAGCGATGGGGTTGGCGCGAGCCAAGAGTGCGATGGTGATGCCGTCGAAGCCGAGCCCTGCGTTGAATGCCGGCTCGAATCGCCCGGTCACGCCGAGCGTCTCGACAGCACCACCGAGTCCGGCAAGGCCTCCACTGACGGCCATCGCCAGCACGATCGTCTTCTTGACCGACATGCCCGCGTAGCGCGCCGCGCTCGGGTTCAGGCCGACCGTGTTGAAGCGGAATCCCTGTGTTGTGCGGGAGAGGAACCAGCCGAAGAACACCGCCACCACGATGGCCAGGATGAAGCCCGACGGCACGATGCCGAATGCGGGAAGTGCGGCCGTATCGGCGATCGCGGGCGTTCGCGTCAGGGGCTGGCCCTCCTCCTTGAGGGGTTCGCTGGCCAGGTAATCCACCAGGGCGATCGCGATCGCGTTGAGCATGATCGTCGTGATGACCTCGGAGACGCTGCGGTACGCACGCAGCACACCGGCGATCGACGCCCAGGCCGCTCCGCACAGGATGCCGAATGCGAGCGCGAACGGGATGTGGATGATCAGCGGCATCTGGAAGTGGTAGCCAGCCCAGGCGGTGCCGATCGCCCCGACGAGCAGCTGGCCCTGCGCGCCGATGTTGAACAGCCCGGCCCGCAGGCCGATGGTCACGGCGAGGCCGGTGAGTATCAGCGGCGTCGACT
>JBEGMG010000292.1:0-2687 GCA_041183165.1 Actinomycetota bacterium
CGACCTCGATGAGGTAGTCGATCTCGGTGTCGTAGAGCTGCCCATCGCCGTAGGTGTAGGGCATGTGGGGGTTCGCCTGAACGATGACGAGGCCACCGGACTCCTTGGCCGCCTCGACCGCGGCCGGCATCACATTGACCTCGATGCCCATGCTCACGGTGTCATATCGGGGCGACGAGGCGTGCACGAAGACAGCGTCTGGACGCAGGACCTCGCGATAGAGAGAGGGGACAAGACTGAGACGGCACGGGATGTAGCGGAGATGCTGCGAGTGACGCATCGCGGGCCCGACGAAGCACGTCTCCATCGTGATTCCTTCGCGCTCGGGGATTCCCGGCTGGGCATTGAGCATGTGCAGCGTGAACTCAGGCAGTTGCTCGGAGGCGATCGTGAGCAGCGTGTGGGGAGTCGCGAAGTTCCCCGAGGCGATGATGCGCGGGCGGGGAGGAAGCTGAGCGAGGATCGCGGGCAACTGCTCGGGGGTGATGCGCTTCACGGCGTCAGTGTCCCCTAGGACCAAAGTCCCCTACAGCGTGAGGTCCTCGCTGAGCACCTGCTCCTGCAGCGACATGCGCAGGGGATCCAGGCGCAGAATCGCGGGTGGTGCACCAAGGACATCGGGCAACTCGGTCATCAACTGCGCGAAGCCCTCAGTCGCGCGATGCTCATCCTGCGCCTCGTCATCGTGGAAGATCTCATACAGCCAGACGATGTTCGCGTCGTCGGGATCCACGTGGACGATGAAGAGCTCGGTGCCGGGCTCCTCATCCAGCCCATCGCTGTAGCGGTGCAGGGCGTCGAGCAGAGCGGGGCGCCGACCCTCCTCCGCGGTGAGGCGCACGAGCATCCCTCGACGACCTGGCGTGAGCGACTGGCGCATGCCTCGAGCCTACGTCGCCGGGAGCAGTCCCACCTCTCGCAGCCACGCCGCAGTCCGCTCGCGCCCCTGGCCAAGATCGACTCTCGGGCTCCATCCGAGCCCCCGAAGCCGCGACGTGTCGTAGGCGCCGTGGCGCCTGAGGTAGCGGATGGACTGGCGATCGAGGTCGAGCCTGCGGCGTAGGCCGCCGGGGAGCACGGCGGCCATGGCTCCGACAGAGGGCTCAGCCAGCCAACCCGGCACGGTGGGTGCGAATCGCAGTCCGAGGAGGTCGGCGTAGTAGCCGTAGAACTCCTTCGACGCAGTGGCCACGCCATCGGTCGCCGTGACAGGCACTCCGCTCAGCGCATCGCCCGCAGCCACGACAGTCTCGATGGCGTCCACGAGGTTGTCGATGTAGACGTGGTTGATCGCCGACGGTGTGACGTAGAGGAAGGTGCGGTCACGCATGTGCTGGACAGGCCGCACGATCCAGGGAGTGGAGTAGGGACCGTAGACATCGCCGGGGCGCACGATGTGCACGGCAAACTCACCGGGTACGTCGATGCCGCGCAGGAGGTGCTCCGCGCGGATCTTGGTCGCGCAGTAGGGATTAGCAGCGTGATCCAGCGGCCCGTCCTCGGCTACCCCATCGGGGAAGTCGAAACCATGCACCATGACACTCGACAGGTGGACGAAGGAGCGCGCTCCGGCCTCGCGGGCGGCAAGGGCTGTCCACAGGGGGGCCTGGGCATTGACGCGGTCGAAGTCTCCCCAGTCGCCCGATTCGGCAACGATCGCCGCGGTATGCACCACGATGTCCGCGCCTGCGACGAGACGTCTCAGATCTGCAGGCCGAGTCACGTCACCGACGACGTACTCCACGCGCGGGTCGGCATTCGGGGTGAGCGGATCGGAGGCATCCGGGAGGCGGCGATCGAGTCCGCGGACCTGCGCCCCGGCATCGGCGTAGCGGCGGGCGACCGCATCCCCGATGAAGCCGGAGACGCCCGTGACCGCGACGGTGGTCATCAGCTGAAGGGTGGGCGATCGTCGAGGCGCACGGATGCTCGACCCGCCGCGCGCCACACGCGTGAGGTGGCATCACGGTCCTCGGGGGTGACGAGGTTGCCCATGACGCGCAGGGCGATGGTCATGAGGATCTGCGAGCGCATGCCGATGGGGCCAAGTGCGGGCAGGAGCCCCGGCACGGTAATGAGGCCGGCAAGGCGCCGTGCGATCGAGAAGGCCTCCCCGTATCTCTCGCGCAGGAGTCCGGGCCAGATCGTCGACAGGTCGTAGCTCGGCCCGCGCGAGGTGATGACCTGCGCAGCAAGGTGACCGGTCTCCAGGCCGTAGTCGATGCCCTCACCATTGAGTGGATTGACGCAGCCGGCCGCATCCCCGACGAGCAGCCAGTTGGGCCCGGAGACGCCGCTCACGGCGCCGCCCATGGGCAGCAGCGCCGACCACGGCGCACGGACGTCGTCGTGCAGGTCCCAGTCCTCGCGTTGTGTGTCGGCGTAGTAGTTGAGCAGCGATCGGAGGTTGATGTCGGCGGGACGCTGAGCGGTGGCGAGCGTGCCCACGCCGATGTTCACCTCGCCGTCGCCGAGGGGGAAGATCCAGCCGTAGCCCGAGAGGATGCGGTCGTCCGCCCCGCGCAGCTCGAGATGTGAGGAGATCCACTCGTCATCGCTGCGGCCGGACTTGATGTAGCCGCGGGCGGCGACTCCGTACGCCGTGTCTCGGTGCCACTCGCGACCGAGAGCTCGACCGAGTTGCGACTTGGCGCCGTCGGCAACCACGAGACGGCGACACGCGATCT
>JBEGMG010000293.1:0-9989 GCA_041183165.1 Actinomycetota bacterium
TCCCAGCGCCCGCCGGCGTAGGTCGTCGGCAGCCCCAGCGCACCGAGAACCGCCCGATGCAGGTCGACGCGCGCATCGTCCAGTCGACCGGCGAGCCTGGCCAACTCGGCGACGTAGACCATGCCCACGCTGATGGCGGCACCGTGGCGCCAACGGTAGTCCTCAACCCGCTCGATCGCGTGTCCCAGAGTGTGCCCGTAGTTGAGGGTCTCGCGCCCCAGCGGACCGCCTATCGACTCACGCAAGTCACCCGACACGACATCGGCCTTGACTCGGATCGAGCGCTCGATGATCTCGCGCAGCCGTGTCGAATCAGGCTGCACCGCTTCACCTGGGTCTGCCAGGACGAGATCGAGGATGGCGGGATCGTGCACGAGTCCGCACTTGACGGATTCGGCCAACCCAGCCACGAGGTCGTTGCGCGGAAGCGTCTGGAGTGCGGTCAGGTCGCAGAGCACCCCGGCCGGCTCATGGAAGGAGCCCACCAGGTTCTTGCCCGCCTCGGTATTGATACCGGTCTTGCCACCTACGGCGGCATCGACCATGCCCAGGACCGTTGTCGGGATGTGTACGACGCGTACGCCGCGCAGCCAGGTTGCGGCCACGAACCCGGCCAGATCAGTGGTCGATCCGCCACCGATGGCCACGATCGCATCGGTCCGCGTGAAACCCGCCTGCCCGAGGATCGACCAGCAGAAGGCCGCGACCTCAGGCGTCTTGGCTGCTTCACCATCGGGCACTTCGAGCGCGATCGCCTCCACGCCCTCCGCAACCAGGTCCTCCCGCACCGCTTCGGCAGTCGTGGACAGCGCGACCGGGGCGATCACGGCCACCCGGCGGCAGTCGTCGCCCAGCAGTCCTCTCAGTTCGCCCAGCAGACCGTGGCCCACGACGACGTCGTAAGGCCGCTCGGCGCGCACGGGGATCCGCGTGATGTCGGGAGACGTCACGACCCCTCCACCGCTTCCGCGACCGCTGCGACGACTTCGTCGACCGTGCGACCATCCGTGTCCACCGTCCATGAAGCCACCTCTTCGTAGAGCGAAGTGCGCTCGTCCAGGAGGGTCATGAGGGTGCCGCGCACATTGCCCAGGAGCAGCGGTCGTGCGGTGTTGAGACCGACCCGCTTGGCCGCCTCGGATACGCCGACACGCAACCAGACGCACGGCGCTTCCACAAGTCGCGCACGCGTGGATGCGTCAAGCACCGCACCGCCACCGAGCGCGAGGACGCCGTCCGGCTTGTCGAGAGCTGCGGCGATGACGTCACGCTCGTGAGCACGAAATGCCGTTTCCCCGTCGTCGACGAAGATATCCGCCACGCTCTTGCCCGCTTCCGCCTCGACCATCTGGTCACTGTCGCGGAACTCGACACCCCATCGCTTGGCCAGACGCCGACCCACCGTGGACTTCCCGGCACCCGGAGCGCCCACGAGCACCACCGCTGTCACGAGAACGCCAGGTGCTCGATGTAAGAGCGCAGGTTGCGCCGCGTCTCGTCAATGGAGTCGCCGCCGAACTTCTCGATCATGGCGTCAGCCAGGACGAGCGAGACCATCGCCTCGGCGACAACCCCCGCGGCAGGCACAGCGCACACATCCGAACGCTGGTTGATCGCCTTGGCCGGCTCACCCGTCGCCACATCGACTGTCTGGAGGGCGCGCGGGATGGTGGAGATGGGCTTCATGGCAGCGCGCACGCGCAGCGTCTCCCCCGTGGTCATGCCGCCCTCGGTGCCACCCGATCGCCCCGACGTGCGCGTGAGCCGATTCCCCTCGGACACGATTTCGTCCTGGGCGAGCGAGCCTCGACGGGCAGCGAGATCGAAGCCGTCACCGACCTCGACGCCCTTGATCGCCTGGATGCCCATCAGGGCCGCGGCGAGTTTCGCGTCGATCCGTCGATCCCAGTGCACGTGGCTACCGAGACCCGGCGGAAGTCCATGGACCACGACCTCGACGACCCCGCCGAGGGTGTCGCCGTCGCGATGCGCTGAGGCGATCTCCGCCTGCATGCGCTCACTTGCCGCGGGATCGAGGGCTCGCACCGGATCGTCGTCGATCCGATGGCGATCGTCTGCCAGGGGCACCGAGTCAGGCTCGGCGACGGCAGACCCTATCCGGACCACGTGGCTCACGACCTCGATCCCGCCCACCTGACGCAAGAACGCGCGCGCGACTGCTCCCAGGGCGACGCGAGCGGCCGTCTCGCGCGCGCTCGCTCGCTCCAGAACGGGACGGGCGTCGTCGAAGCCGTACTTCTGCATGCCTACGAGGTCGGCGTGGCCCGGCCGGGGACGTGACAGCGGAGCATTGCGGGCAAGCGCGGCCAGCTCCTCCTCATCGACCGGATCGGCGGACATCACGGCCTGCCACTTGGGCCACTCGCTGTTGCCCACCTCGATCGCAATCGGCGATCCGAGGGTGCGGCCGTGCCGCACTCCCCCGAGGACACGCACGGCGTCCTGCTCGAAAGCCATGCGAGCACCCCTGCCGGCACCGAGTCGGCGACGACGCAGGTCCTCGCCGATGTCCGCGGTGGTCACCTCGATACCCGCGGGGAGTCCTTCGACGATGGCCACGAGGGCCTCACCGTGGGATTCCCCTGCCGTCAGCCATCGGATCATGGGCGAATCCTCTCAGACCTCACCCGGATGCCAGTCCCACGAGGGTCCCGAGGAGCAGGAATGGCCCGAAGGGCAGGGATTGCCGCAGGGCACCGGACAGGGGCTTGCGGGCGATCGCATCCCGCGCGAGGAGTCCCAGCGCCGCCAGCGCGCCGAGAACGAAGCCCGCCACAACACCGACCAGGAGGGTGCCCCAGCCGAGATAGCCGAGATAGAGCCCGAGGGTGGGCGCGAGCTTCACATCGCCCATGCCGAGCCCACTCGGGGTGATGAGTGCGAGTGCCAGCAGCCCCGCGGTGACGGCGATAGCCCCCAACCACGCGCGCCCGTAGGCCGCCGCGTCCCAGGGGATCAGGAGAAGCAATCCGCCTGCCATCGCGGCGGCGAGATTCAGGACGTCCGGAATGCGATGTCGGGCCAGATCCGTGCGCGCGATGGGAGCCGCGATCCAGGCGAGGGCGATCCACGCCGGGGCGAGCGCGAGGTTGGGCACGAGCAGCACGCCCAGCGCACCCCCCAGTCCCGCTACGCCGCCCGTGACGAGCGGGCGGGCGCGCCACGCACTCGACGACGCCTCGCGCAGCGACCAGCGCGCCAGACGATCGAGCAAGGGGCCCATCGCCAGCCCCGCTCCGAGTGCCACCAGCGCGAGAAGTCCGGCGCTCATGGGCCAGCAGGGCCTGTTTCGGCCTGCAGGGCTGCCCTCATGGCTGCCACGGGCGGCTCCATGCCCGTCATGAGGCGTACCTGATCGACGGCCTGCCACAGGAGTAGGTCCAGGCCGTCCGCGGCCATGCCGCCCGCACGCGTCCACGCGGTCGTGAGGGACGTGGTCCCGCTGCCGTATGCCACATCGAGCAGCACCCCCGGCGAGTCCGGCACACACGGGACGAACGCGTCTGCGGCGCCCGGCGGCACCGTGGCGATCACCGCATCAGCATCAAGGGATCGCACGTCTTCCCACGGACGCAGCGTGACGGCCACGCCAAGGTCGGCACCCAGGTGGCCGAGATCCTCGGCCCGTTCCGGATTGCGCGCGATGACGGCAACCTCACGCGCTCCCATCCCTGCAAGTGCCGCCATCGCGCTGCGGGCGGTCGCCCCCGAGCCGATGATGATCCCTCGCCGGGGCGCGATATCACTGCCCTGCGCCTCGGAGAGGGATCGCTGCATGCCGGCAACATCGGTGTTGTGGCCAGATCGCCTGCTCTCGCTCAAGACGACCGTGTTGGCCGCTCGGACAACCGCGGCGATCTCGGACACCTCGTCGAGCAAGGGCAGTACATCGGTCTTCAACGGCATGGTGAGGGATAGACCAGCCCACTGCGGCCACGTGCAGGACTCCAGGAACCCCGGCAGCGCGTCCGTAGTGACCTCGATGGCGTCGTAGGTCCAATCAAGGCCCAGGGCGGCGTACGCAGCGCGATGCAGCAGGGGTGAACGGCTGTGCGAGATGGGCGAGCCGAGGACGGCGGCACGACGAGGGGCCATGGCTGATCAGGGTGCCTGAGGCGCTGCCGTCGCGGCATAGGTGTCGCGGAACTTCTGCTTCCACACGAGGAACTGGTCGTAGTCCGCGGTGAAGCGCGTCGTGAGAGTCTCCGGATCCACCGTCACGAAGTACAGCCAATCCCCCTTGGCGGGATTGAGTGCAGCGTCAAGAGCCTCCTGGCCCGGGGAGTTGATCGGACCCGGGGGCAGCCCGTCGATGACGAAGGTGTTGTACGGCGACGCGGTCGTGAGCATGTCTTCCGTGAGGAAGAACGTGTCCTGGCGCAGCGCGTAGTTGACGGTCGAGTCGAACTGGAGCTTCATACCCTGTTCGAGGCGGTTGTAGACGACGCGCGCGACCTTGCGGAAGTCCTCCGGGGCTGCCTCCGCCTGGACAAGGCTCGCGACGATGAGCACCTCGTACGGCGAGAGACCCGCGCGCTTCGCTCGCTTCTCCAGGCTGATCTCATCCGCGGCGATGTCGAATCTCCCGACCATGGCGCCCAGGACCTCGGAGGCTGTGCGCCCCGGGATCACGTCGTAAGACGCGGGGAAGAAGAACCCCTCTGCGCGTCCCCCCGACCACTCAGGAAGCCCCAGATCCTCTGAATCGACGACGGCCGCCTCCAAGTCGGTGAGTGGCAGGCCCGTCCGATCGGATGCGATGCGCAAGGTCTCATCGAGGCGAAGGCCTTCGGGCAGCACCAGGGGTGCCGCTCGCGTCGCCGGGTCGAGCATGGCCTCGATGACCTGCGCCGGGTCCATGCCGGTCTGAAGCGAATAGACACCGGGTCCGATGCCGGACGCACGCTCGTCGAGCTCAGCGGTCGCGAGGAAGCCCGAGGCGGAGGCAACCACGCCGGCCTCGGCGAGCGTGGCGGCAAGGGTGCTCAGCGAGTCGCCGCTGTCGACGACGACGTCGACGGGTTGTCCCGGGGCGACGGCAGCTCGCTCCTCCGGTGCGAGACCGCGCACGGTCGACACGGCCCAGAACCCCGCGACGATGAGCGCGATCACTCCGAGAGCCGCCACCGTCCAGCGCACAGGACTGCGACGATTTCGCGAGGGCGGGAGCGGATCCTCGGTCAGGAAGGGGACAAGCTGACTCACGATTCCACCTCCCTGAGCCTGCGTGCGGACATTCAGACGGTAACGGCTCGCCCGGCCCGAGTCCCGTCGGCGCGCTCGCGCGCCAGGGCAGCTTCCAGGATGACCACGGCGGCCGCCTGGTCCACGTAGGCGCGCGACTCCCGCGTGCTGCGGCCCGCTTCCTGGAGGGATCGCTGCGCGGAGACCGTCGACAGGCGTTCATCCACGAGGTGCACCGGTACGTCCAGGATCCGGGCCAGGTCTACAGCGAACTCCTCAGCCGCAGCGCCCGCCGCTCCGACCGTGCCATCGAGCCCGAGGGGCAGTCCGACGTAGACGACGACGGCCTCGTGCTCGCGCACCACCTGGGCGATGCCCGCGCACGTGTGCGCGTCGCGCCCTAGGGTCGCTTCAGGGACCGCGAGGATCCCGTCGGGGTCACTGCGCGCCACGCCCACGCGCACGGAACCGACGTCGATCGCCAGACGGGCGCCGCGCTCCAGCTCAGGACTCCCCTGCCATGGCGGCTACCGCGGCCTGAACGGCAGCGAACGCGTCATCGAGGCCCTCCACTCGCGTGCCGCCGCCCTGGGCGATGTCCTCCTTGCCGCCGCCACGACCGTCTACGGCGGGCAGGGCCGCATCGAGCAGCGCCTTCGCAGTGAGTCCCAGCTCACGAGCGCGGTCATTGACCACGCTCACGAGTGCGACACGGCCGTCCTCCACCGACGCCCCCACCATGCCCACGCCCATGTCCGGTCGCGCCGACGCGCGCCCGCGAAGGGCGAGTTCGCGTAGGTCGCCGGCTGATGTGCCATCCGGTGCGCGGTAGGTCCAGATACGGAAGGGGCCGAGGTCACGGCCCTCGCCGATCACACCTTCGACGTTGCTCGTCAGTTGGGCGCTCTTATAGCGCTGCAGCTCGCGCTCAGCCTCCTTCAGGCGTGCGATGAGCGATTCGATGCGATCGGGAAGCTCTTCGGGCCGCGCCTTGACCATCTCGGTGAGCTGATCGACCAGGACGTGCTCCCTGGCCAGGTGGCGGTAGGCGTCCACACCGACCAGGGCCTCCACACGTCGGACCCCGGCACCGATGGATCCCTCCGACAGGAAGGTGACGACGCCCAGCTGCCCCGAGCGCTGCGCGTGCGTGCCTCCGCAGAGCTCATGGGCCCAGTCACCCACCGAGATGACGCGCACTTCGCTGCCGTACTTCTCGCCGAAGAGGGCCATAGCGCCGAAATTGCGTGCCTCGTCGATCGTCATGACCTGTGCCATGACCTCGAGGTCTGCGGCGAGGACGTCGTTGACGCGCGCTTCCACGTCGCGAAGCACGACGTCCCCTACGGGTCCGTTGCTCGGGAAGTCGAACCGAAGTCGACCCGGGGCGTTCTCCGAACCCATCTGGGTCGCGGTCTCTCCGAGGTACTCGCGGAAGGCACGGTGGACCAGGTGGGTCGCCGTGTGGGCACGCGAAATGGCGCGGCGTCGTTCGGTATCGACGTGACCCACGACTTCGTCACCCGCCACCACTTCACCTGAGGCCACGGTGGCGCGGTGGATGAAGAGTCCGGGCACCGGGGTCTGCACGTCGTAGACCTCGAGAGTGGCCCCTCCTGCAGTGGTGATGCGCCCGTGGTCGCCCAGCTGCCCACCCGCCTCGGCGTAGAAGGGCGTGCGGTTGAGCACGATCTCGACGTGATCGCCCTCGCGTGCGACAGGGACGACGGCTCCGTCGTGGAGGATCCCGGTGATGACACCCTCGGTCGTGATCTCGACGTAGCCCGTGAAGCCTGTCGTGCCTCCGGCCTCGAGCACCTCGCGATACGCCGTGACGGGAGTGACGCCAGCCTTGCGTGATCGGGCGTCCGCCTTCGCGCGCTCGCGCTGCTCGGACATGAGCCGCCGGAAGCCTGCCTCGTCGACCTCGAGTCCCTGCTCGCGCGCCATCTCCAGGGTGAGATCGATGGGGAATCCGTAGGTGTCGTGAAGCACGAACGCCTGGTCGCCGGCGAGGACGGCACCCCCGTTGCTGCGCACCTCGTCAGCAGCAACGTCGAAGATCTGGGTGCCGGTCTTGAGCGTCTGGAGGAAGGTCGCCTCCTCCTGCACCGAGATGCTCTCGATGCGGACGGCCTCGTCGTTGAGCTCGGGGTACTGAGGCGCCATTGTTGCGATGGTGGTGTGCATGAGCTCCGCGATGGAGGGCTCCTCGCATCCCAGGATCCGCATGTTGCGGATAACCCGACGCATGAGTCGTCGCAGGACGTAGCCGCGACCCTCGTTGCCCGGGAGGACGCCGTCGCCGATAAGGAAGGCGCAGGTCCGGGAATGATCGGCGATCACGCGGAGGGCGACATCGGACTTCTCCGAGGCGCCGTAGGCCACATGGGTGAGCTCGCTGGCACGGTCGAGGATGCGCTTGGTGGTGTCGATCTCATAGATGTTCTCAACGCCTTGGAGCAGCGCGGCCATGCGCTCAAGACCCATGCCGGTGTCGATGTTCTTCGCCGGGAGGGGCTTCAGGACGTCGAAGTCCTCCTTGGACCGGACGGCCGAGAGCTCCTCCTGCATGAAGACGAGGTTCCACACCTCGAGGTAGCGGTCCTCGTCGACCACGGGACCGCCTTCGCGCCCATAGGCGGCTCCGCGGTCGTAGTAGATCTCCGAGCAGGGACCGCCGGGGCCGGGAACCCCCATCGACCAGTAGTTGTCCTTGGGGCCGCGTCGCTGGATGCGCTCACGCGGGACGCCCACCGTGTGGTGCCAGATGTCCGCCGCCTCATCGTCATCGTCGTAAACGGTGACCCAGAGCCGGTCCTCGCCGAAGCCGAAGCCTCCGTCGGCGATGCTCCCGGTGAGCAGATCCCATGCGAAGGGGATCGCGCCCTCCTTGAAGTAGTCGCCGAACGAGAAGTTGCCGGCCATCTGGAAGAAGGAAGCGTGACGCGTGGTCTTGCCGACCTCCTCGATGTCGAGCGTGCGCACGCACTTCTGCACACTCGTGGCCCTCGGGTACGGCGGCGGTGCTTCGCCGAGGAAGTACGGCTTGAAGGGCACCATGCCGGCATTGACGAACAGAAGCGTCGGGTCATCAAGCAGTAGGGAGGCAGACGGGATGACCTGGTGGCCGCGCTCCGCGAAGAACTTCAGGAATCGCGTGCGAATCTCAGCGGAATCCATCAGCTGGCCGTCCGTGATTCGGCGAGCACCCGCGCCGCCGCGGCTCCCGTGACGGGAGCCGAGCGCACCTGCTGGGGCTGCGGGGCCGCGGCACCGGAGACGCTCTCCAGGAGTGTCCGTGCCGATGCGGCCACGGTTGAGGCCGACAGGGTCGCCGCCTGAACGCTGCCCACGACTCCGCGCTCGCGCGCCTCCTCGAGCAGCTTCTGACCACGCCGGTAGGCGATCACCCCCGCCGTCGCCCCCAGGGCGATCCACTCTGTCCTGCTCATGACCGGAGCCTAACGTTCGACGCGAGGTCGCCCTCAGCGGGACAGATGGTGGATACCACCCGCAAATCCACCCCCCTGAGCCATTTCTCCCGCTAACCGGGACAAACGGTTCAGGGATCAGGGGTCAGGTTTCAGGCGTCCGGGGAGCGGAGGTCGGCGAGGCGCTCGGCGATGTCCGCCCACGCTGCCTCCGCTCCGTGCCGGGTCGGCTCGTAGTAGACGCGCCCCACCAGCGGATCGGGGAGGTACTGCTGCGCGGACACGCCGACCGGATCATCGTGGGGGTAGCGGTAGCCCACGCCGTGACCGAGGGGACGAGCCCCCGGGTAGTGCGCATCGCGCAGGTGCGCCGGCACAGTGCCGATGCGCCCGGAGCGCACATCGGCTTGCGCCGCGTCGATCGCCTTGATGACGGCGTTGGACTTGGGGCTGAGCGACAGGTGAATCGTCGCGTGCGCGAGCGTGAGACGGCCCTCGGGCATCCCCAGGAGTGCCACCGCCTGGGCGGCAGCCACCGCCGCCTGCAGTGCGGACGGGTCTGCCATGCCGATGTCCTCGCTGGCGAGGATCATGAGCCGTCGCGCGATGAATCGGGGATCTTCACCCGCCTCGATCATGCGGGCGAGGTAATGCAGAGCAGCATCGGGGTCACTCCCCCGCACGCTCTTGATGAAGGCGCTGATGACGTCGTAGTGCTGATCTCCATCACGGTCGTAGCGCACCGCAGACGTGAGGACTGCCGCCTCCACATCCTCGAGGGCGATCTCGGTGCCGGAGCCGCGCGTCGACGTGACCAGACTCGCCACCGCGTCCAGTGCCGTGAGCATTCGCCGGGCGTCGCCGCCCGAGATGCGCAGCAGATGATCCCGGGCCTCGGGGCTCACCGTCACGGTGCCACCCAGCCCGCGCGGATCCGCCACTGCGCGATCGAGGAGACCGCTGAGGTCGTCGTCGTTCAGCGACTGCAGCGTGAGTACGACGCTGCGCGAGAGAAGTGGCGAGACGACCGAGAAGCTCGGATTCTCGGTCGTGGCAGCGATGAGCGTCACCCAGCCGTTTTCCACGGCCGGCAGGAGTGCATCCTGCTGGGTCTTGCTGAAGCGATGGACCTCGTCGACGAAGAGCACGGTGCCACGACCCTGCATGCCCAGCGCTGACCGGGCACCCTCGATCACCTCGCGCACATCCTTGACGCCCGCGGTGACCGCGGACAGCTCTACGAAGCGCGCACCAGTCGCGCGTGACACCAGGTGCGCGAGCGTCGTCTTGCCCGTGCCCGGCGGACCCCACAGGATCAGGGAGACGGCCGCAGCGGGATCCCCTTCGAGG
>JBEGMG010000294.1:0-5537 GCA_041183165.1 Actinomycetota bacterium
CGACCCGTCCACGATCCAGTTGCCCGAGAAGACCTGCGCCCCGATGCCCGTAAGTTCCAGCGTTGCGAAGCCCACGCCACCGCTGCCGAACTGAAGGGTGGAGCCGAAGTTGGTCCCAACAGGCGTCGTCAGAGTTTGGTTGGTCAGAATCAACGTCTGGGCAAGCGCCTGTGCGTCGAGTGCACCGAGGCCGACGGCCAGCGAGATGAGCGGGAGTCGTCGGGCCGGCAGCATCGAGGCAAGCGATCGAGTCATGTCTGAAATGTATCGATTTCCGACACTGCTCGGTACACTTCCGCGCGTGGCACGCAGCCGACCGAACACGACATCCCGGGTGTGGGGCGAACGGCAGTGGCGGGCGCTCCGCTCGCCGCAGCGCGTCCACCTGTTTGCAGCCCTGGAAGCGCTCCGGGAGGCCACCGTGAGCGAGATCGCCGAACTCACGGGCCGGACCCGCCCATCCATTTATCCCCACCTGCAGGAGATGCTCAGGGCAGGCATCATTTCGTCGGGCAGCCGGGCGCAGGCCGGGCGACGGGTGGCCACGTACCGGTTCCTTCCCGAGCAGATGGCCGCGTCCGTCGACCAGCGCTCGGGCCGGGGCTTGGCCAAGGCAGCAGCGGCCACATCGGGCGCACTCCGTGAGACCGGCCGGCGGCTGGACCGCTGGGGACAGTTGGCCGAGGGTCACCCGATCGACCTGCGGGTCAATCCAGAAGCGGTCACGAGCATCCGGGTGACGTGGCTCGATGATCGCGCACGGACCCGCCTCAACCGGCTCCTCGCTCGGGTCGCTTCCATCCTCGATTCGGGATGCCGAGCACGGAAGGGATGCCGGACATGCGTGCTGCTGGCGCACTTTCCCGACATCACCGCCCGCGAGGCACGGGCCGCACTCAGAACGGACGAATCCAAGTAGTGTCCACGGCGTCCCTCGCCTCGCACCGGCGAGCCCCAACGGAGCCACCATGCATCAGACATCCATCAACGACCTCCTCGCCAAGTTCGACCTCTCGCCCGACGATCTCGCCCGAGTCCGGGCCGCAGGCGCGATCCTCAAGCCACGACTCGATGCCTTCATCGAGTCCTTCTACGTGTGGATGGCCGGCACACCCGAGTACAGGATGTTCTTCGGCTCCAACGCGGCGCGACTCGAGCGGGTGAAGCTCATGCAGCGCACCAACTGGGCCGGTTTCCTCGATGCGAACATCGACCAGGCCTGGGTCGACGCCCGGAAGCACGTGGGCCAGGTCCACGCGCACATCGACCTGCCGAATGATGCGTATTTCGCCGCGATGTCCAAGTCGGCCTCCATCATGGCGACGCAGCTGCGCGAGGCAAAGCCGACCGTGGCGGACCTCGATGCGACGATCGGCTCGATCGGCAAGCTCATGTTCCTCGACACCTGCATCGTGATCGAGGAGATCGCGCGCATCAACCGGGAGAAGATCTCGGTGAGCACGCGCGCGCTGATGGAGATGTCGACCCCGGTGACACCGATCTGGGAAGGGATCCTGCTGCTGCCGCTCCTGGGCATCCTCGACTCACAGCGCACCCAGGACGTGATGACCAAGACCCTGGCGCGCATCGCCGAATCGCGGGCGAAGGTGCTGGTCATGGACATCAGCGGGGTCAGCGCCATGGACACGGCCGTGGCCAACCAGTTGCTGAAGATCACCAAGGCCACCCAACTCATGGGTTGCGAGACGATCCTCTCGGGGCTGTCACCGTCGATCGCGCGCACGCTCGTCGACCTTGGCGTCAACGTGGGTGAGGTCCGGACCACGGCCACCCTGCGCGACTCGTTCGAGCTGGCCTTGCGGGCGACCGGCGTCGACGTGCGTCGCCTTGGGTCATCCTGATCGCAGCGCAACGCCATGGACCCATCGGCATCCGGACACTTCGGCATGACGTGCGTGAACGGGACGCTCGTCGTCACCGTGACCCGCGACCTGGGCGATGACGCCACCGCAGCGATCCAATCGGCGGTCCTGGATGCCGTGCACGGCCACCATGCGCGGCGCGTGGTGCTGGACCTGACGGCCGTCCCGTATTTGGACCTGAGCGAGTTCGATGCGCTTCGACGCATCAGCCAGGCAGCCGGCCTGATGGGAGCCTCCACCACCGTCGTCGGGCTCCAGCCGGGAATCATCATGCACTTGATGGAGCGTGGTGCAGAGATCCCGGGAATCCGTTTCACGCTCGGCCTGTCCGAAGCGCTTGGCCAGGCAGATCTGGAACCACACGGTGCCTGAGCCCCAATCGCAGCCCGTCGTGTTCCGCGTACGCGAGGCGATCGACACGATCGTGGGGATGCAGCGCGTACGTGACTCGGGACTGCTCGCCGGACTCACGGATCACGAGCGATCCACCGTGCTCACCGTGACATCGGAGCTCGCCTCAAACATCCACAAGCACGCGGGGCGCGGCTCGGTGCAGATCGACCGCACCGACGCTGGCGGCGAGACCTTGGTGCGGGTCCAGGCCACGGATGAGGGCCCGGGAATTCCCGACATCCAACTGGCCTTGCAGGACAGTTTCAGCACCGTCGGCACGCTGGGACTGGGACTGCCGGGCGTGAGGCGGATGTCGCACGACTTCTCCATCTCGGCACCGCCCGGCCGGGGCACGCACGTCATGGCCGTCATCCGGTGTGGCGTACCCGCCCGGCTGCCGTCCGCATCGCACGCTGACGAGCGGTCGAGCGTGCAGGGCTGGGACATCGGCACGTGCGTCCGCTCGATTGGGGGCTCCCAGGGCTGCGGTGACCTTCCCTTGGCTCGGCCCCACGGCGAGGCGGCGCTGCTGGTGCTCATCGACGGCACGGGGCACGGCCCACTTGCGCAGCGTGCGGCAGCCATGGCTGCCGTCGTCGTCGACCACGGCTCCTGGAGCGGGCTGGAGCAGCTGCTTCACGTCATGCATCGCACCATGACCGGGACCGTCGGGGCCGCCGTGGGCCTGCTGTTGCTCGATCGCCCGAATGGCCGTTTCCAGTACGCGGCCGTCGGCAACACGACGGCGTCACGGGTGGCCGGGGATCCATGGCGGGGCATCTCGCGGGAAGGCATGATCGGCAGCCGCATGGGCACCGTCACGTTGCACGAGGGCAAGGCTTGGCCCGGCGACGTCTTCGTCATGTGCACCGACGGCATCGCATCATCTGTCCGCTCAATCACGTCGGGCCAGATCGCGCGTCACGATCCGATGGGCCTGGCACGCGAGATCGTGGCCTGCCACGGTCGCACCCATGACGACGCCGCATGCATCGTTGCGAGGTGGTCTGCATGACGCTGCTTGCTGAACTCACCATCTCGGGCCACGAGGCGCTGCTGGATGCGCGCCGCAAGGTGCATGCGGCGTCCCTCGTGCTCGGCGCCGAGCCGGACCGGGCAGCGACCGCCACATCCGGGCTGAGCGACCTGCTCCGGGCCATGGTGGGCACGGGAGCGACGCTCATGCTCCGGGTCACCTACGCATCGACCGGTCGATCGTCGAAGCTGACCTTCGATTGCGTCAGCGATACGCCGGCCGATGTGCACGGCGCACGTACGATGGTCGACCGCGAAGGATGGCACGCGATCCAACAACTTGCCTTGCCGGCGCAGGCGGACCCGAACCGGCTGGAGCGGGCCGGTGCGCTGCTGCTGGCGAAGACCAAGGAACAACTGCTCGAGGAAAACAACCAGCTGCTTCGTGAAACCCTGCATGTCCGCACCGAGTCACTGAATCGACTCGCCAGCGACCTGGGCAGCCTGCAGGACCTCGACACGATGCTGCTGCGCGTGCTCCAGGAGGCGCGAGCGACGTTCCGCTGCGAAGGCGGGAGCATCCTCCTCGCGGAATCGGGCCGGCTCCGGTTCCGAATGGCCTCCTCGGGAACCTCGCAGTCGGTCGAAGATGTGCTGCTGCACTCGGGCGAGGCGTCATTCCTCGCGATCGACCGGAACAGCCTTGCGGGCGCCGCAGCATGCGACGGACTCGTCGTGATCCGTGACGCCTATGACCTCCCGCCGGACGCGCCGTACCACTTCAACCAGGAGTTCGACCGCCGAACCGGGTTCCGGACGCGGGCGGTGCTCGCCGTGTCCATGCGCAGCAGCCAAGGTGAGTTGCTGGGTGTGCTCCAGTTGCTGAATCCGGACGCAGGATCGAGTGACCATGACGGCGAATTCGCCGAGGACGACGTCAAACTCGCGGTCCACTTCGCGGGACTGGCCTCCATGGCGATCGAACGATCCGGCATGACCCGCGCGCTCGTGCTGCGCATGATGCGGCTGGCCGAACTGCGGGATCCCAAGGAGACCGGCGCCCACGTCAGACGGGTCTCGGAAGTGGCCTCGCGACTCTACGTCGCCTGGGCGCGGGCGCACGGGCTTGCGGAACGGGAGATTCTCGACCGGCTCGACCAGCTGCGTCCGGCGGCCATGCTGCACGACGTCGGCAAGGTCGGCATCGACGACGCCATCCTGAAAGCACCCGGCAAGCTCACCCCTGAGCAGCGAAGGATCATGGAGCAGCACACGCGGATCGGCGCAGCGACGCTGCTCGGGGTGCGTACCGCAATGGACCCGGCGATCCGTGATGTGACGCTCTACCACCACGCGCGCTGGGACGGCACCGGCTATCCGAGCCGGATCGAGATCATCGACACCCTCCGTGGACTCGGGATCGACGCTTCCGAGGTTCCCGAACCCAAGGGTGAAGCCATCCCGATCTTCGCTCGCGTGGTGGCCATTGCCGACGTCTTCGACGCACTCATGTCACGCCGCGCCTACAAGGACGCCTGGCCGGTTGATGCCGTTCGGAAGGAGTTCGAGTCGAGCGGCGGCAGTCACTTCGATCCCGAGCTCGTGCAACTCTTCCTCGCGGACTTCGACGACTACGTCAAGTTGCACTCGATGATCAGCGGGTGAGGGGCACGCGCGGTCAGGGACACGGGCCCCAGGCACCGAGGACGGCAGCGAGGTCAGGACCGGCGACGATGCCGTCGCCGTCGATGTCCGTGGCGCAACCGGCGCATGGCCCCCACGCACCGAGCAACTGGGCAAGGTCGCTTCCGCCGACCTGCCCATCGCCACCGACATCGGCCGGGCAGGACGGTGCCGGCGGCAGCTCGACGATGAAGGACCGGCGCAGGTTGGCGGTCCAGGTGTCATCGAGCCCGATCGCCGGCCCTCCCTGCACGGCGAAGAAGCATGCTGCGTCCCCGAAGCCGCTCGGTTCACCGGGCATCCAGGGGTTCCACGACAAGGGCGTCCCATCCATCCACCCCCAGCTGCCCGAGGGCTGCTTGCGCAGTCCGACCCACGGTCCACCGTTGTACGGAGTCATGCTCCAGAGTGCGGGGTAACTCACGAGCTCACGGAAGATCCACGCCGCTTCCTCGGGCGTGTCGAGCACGGCAAGCGTGCCGCCGATGGCGTTCGCCGCCGCCGCGGCCTGCTCCCAACTCACGCGCATGGGCGAGATGACCGCACGGTAGCGCTGGCCTGCGCCGCCCTCATCGACCGTCCAGGTGCGCTCCTGCAGCACGG
>JBEGMG010000295.1:0-6588 GCA_041183165.1 Actinomycetota bacterium
CACCTCGGGTGGCTCTACGGCGTTCCCACCTCACGCTGGGAACTCATCGCGACCTACCCCATCCCCTACGCGCTCCCGGCGATGCCGGTGCCCCTCGACCTACGCCGACCCGTGCGCACCCCGAGTGGCGCGTACGTCGCCGGCGATCATCGCGACACGTCGTCCATCCAGGGGGCCCTCGTGAGCGGTCGCCGCGCTGCTGACGCCGTGCTCGAGGACCTCGGCGTCACGCGCACCGCTCAGCCCGATCAGCAGGAGGCCTCATGACAACCCGCCGGATCCTCGCTACGAGCGGGGGATTCCTCGCCACCGACCGCTGGGGTGTGATGCGCCCCGGTGGGCTCATGCTCGAGGCCCTACGCCTCACCGGTGCCGAGCGCCCGCGCGTCTGCTTGGTGATGACGGCGAGCGGCGACGACGCGTCGTACCTTGCTCGCTCCTACGCCGCCCTCGGCGCACTCGGCTGCGACGTCGACCACCTCGCGCTCTTCACCATGCCCAACCGCGATCCCGAGGAGGTGCTCGGACGCTCGGATCTCGTGTGGGTCGGTGGCGGAAGTGTCGCCAACCTGCTCGCGCTGTGGCGGCTGCACGGAGTCGACACCGCGATGCGCGCGGCATGGGAGCGCGGCACGATCCTGGCCGGCGTGAGCGCCGGCTCCATCTGCTGGCATGTGGGCGGGCCCACCGACTCGTTCGGCCCGACCCTACGCCTTGTCACCGATGGTCTCGCGCTGCTCCCCTATGGCAATGGCGTGCACTACGACAGCGAGGAGCAGCGTCGACCGCTGCTGCAACGCGTCGTCGGCGACGGCCTGCTGCCCACGTCCTACGCCACGGACGACCGCATCGGGATCCTCTACGAGGGCGACGAGGCCATCCGTGTCATCGCCGATGTCGGCGCGGACGTCGAGACGGGCCCCGCGGCGTACCGCATCGAACGCGTCGGTACCGACGTCATCGAGACGCGACTTCCGGTGGGGACAATTCGGACGTAGGGTCGGCACCTTTCCTAGATGAAATCCCTTGCGAAGCGCACGCGCAGTCGCGACCATGTGCGCATGAAATCCACCACCATCAGGACCCCCCTCATCGCCCTCGCTGCATCGGCCGCTCTCGTCCTCACGGCATGCGGTGGAGGTGGCAGCTCGGACACGAGCCAGGCGCAGGAATTCTGCGACCAGCTGGCCGCCGGGACCGATCCCTTCGAGGTGTTCCAGTCGATGCGCGACGACTTCTCCGATCAGACGGAGTGGGCGGCCGCCGCCAAGGACTGGGCGAAGTCGACATGCCCCGACCAGTTAGCCAATAACGAGATCCTGCGCAACATCATCTCCAACACCGGCGGCGACCCGGACTCCTGATCCGCCCGCCATTGCGCAGGATGCACAAGACACCCCGGACCCGCGATTATCTTCGGCCGATCGCGGGTCCAGGGCGTCTTGCCGCGCATCGCTAGACGGAGTGACGTGCCCAGGCGCACCTCGTCGATGCGGACTCCTGACCGCAGCCTGAGCCTCAGCCGCTGCCGTACGCGCGGATGACCTCGGCGACGACGACGTCGTACTCGGAGTACCACTCGTCGCGTCCACGGCGCTGCGCCTCGAGGTGCTCGGCCACCGCCTTCCATGCCCGGGCGCTGGCGTCGTCGCGCCAGTAGGACACCGTGATGCCCTCGCCCGTGTGCGCGTCCCGTGCGGATCGCACGCTGAGGAAGCCCGGCTGCTGCGCGGCCAACTCCTCCATCGCGTCGGCCATCGCCGCATAGCCATCGGCGTCGGCGCGGCGTACCGAGTGGAAGATGACCGCGACGGCACCCGGCGGCAGGTCGGTGATCACTCGACGCTGAAGTTGGGCATGCGCTTGGCAAGCCAGCGCGGGAGCCACCAGTTGGCCTTGCCGATCATCGACATGACGCTGGGAACGAGGATGAGGCGCACGATGAAGGCGTCGATGAGCACAGCGGACGCCAGCGCGACACCGAAGAGCTTGATCGTGTCGTTGGGGACGGGCACGAAGGCGAGGAACACCGAACTCATGATCAGAGCCGCTGCGACAACCACCTTGCCGGATCCCGCTAGGCCGTGGCGCACCGCCTCCTTGTTGTCGCCGGACTCATGCCAACCCTCCTGCATGCGCGAGACAAGGAAGACCTCGTAGTCCATGGAGAGACCAAACAGGATCGCGAAGACCATGATCGGCAGGAAGGGCAGGATCGGGCCTGTCGTGGAGACCCCGATGAGGCTCGCACCCCAGCCCCACTGGAAGACCGCGACGGTGATGCCCAGCGCCGCGAAGAAGCTCAGCAGGCTGGTGATAGCCGCGGTGATCGGGATGACGAGCGAGCGGAAGAGCATGAACAGCGCGAGGAAGCCGAGCCCGATGACCACGGTGAGGAAGAGGGGCAGGACGTCGACGAGCACCTGCGTGAAGTCATCGGTAACGGCCTGCGTGCCACCGACGTAAATCGCTGCGCCCGTCTTGGCGACCTTCGCGGCCGTGTCCGTGCGCAGACGATCGAGCAGCGCGTTGGTCGCCGGGTCGTCCGGGGACGTCGTCGGTTGGACCAGAAGGCTCGTGACGAGACCGCTCTGGCTGTAGGGGCTGTCCTTGCCGCCGATCGTCGCCGTCGAATACAGAGGCAGCATGTCCTTGTTGGGGATCGTCGACGCGACGCCCTCGGTGGCCGCTACGTCGTCGATGACCTTGCCGAGCACCGAGTCGTCCAGGGGCAGCGGCAGCGTCACCGCCAGGAAGAAGGGTCCATTGACGCCCGGCCCGAAGCCCTCGGCCATGAGATCGAAGCCCACACGGGCTGGCGAGCCGGGCTGCGCGCTTCCGTTGTCGGGGAAGCCCTGCTGGATGGAGGCCGCGGGAACGGCCAAACCGAGGAGGATGCCGAGGGCGACGATGGCGAAGAGCCACGGGGCCTTCTGCAGCAGCCCGCCGTAGCCCGCCCAGCGACTCTGGTCCAGGGGCTTCAGCCGCGGGTGGCGCGCCCAGGGCATGCGCACGCCCAGGGTGTGCTTGCCCAGGAGGCTCACAATCGCCGGAAGGAGGATGAGGGCAGCGAACATGATGACGAGCACCGTCACCGCCGCGGCAATCGCGAGTCCGTAGAAGAAACTCACGCGGAGGACGAACAGGCCCAGCAGCGCTGCGATCACCGTGCTGCCCGCGAACAGCACGGCCCGGCCGGCGCTGCGCATCGCAATGGCGATGGCCTCCTTGGGGTCCTTGCCCTCGAGGGTGTCCTGCCGGAATCGACTGAGGATGAACAGCGAGTAGTCGATACCGACACCGAGACCGATCATCGACGCCAGTTGCGGGGCGAACGACGCGACGTCGAGGAATCGAGCGACGAGGAGGATGAGCAGCTGGCCCATCACCAAGCCGGTAATGGCGACGATGATGGGGAGACCGGCTGCAATGAGACTGCCGAAAACGATGATGAGGATGACGATCGCCACGAGAATGCCGATGGCCTCGCTGGACTCCCCTTCACCGCTCGCCGCAGTGAGAATCTGCCCCGACGCCCCGACCACGAGGGTCGACGTGCTGCCCGCCTCGATGAAGGCGATGAATTCGTCGGCCTGCTCGGGGCTGGCGACGGAGCTCGCCTCGCCCGTGAAGTCGACGACGGCGTAGGCGACCTTGCCGTCCTTGCTGATCGTCGACGTCGCCTCCATCGCCGCCGCGTTGGCGTTGAGGAGGTCATTGAGCTGCTTCTCGACGTCGGCCGGCGTGCCCTCGGGGTAGGTGACGTCCGTGGTGCCGTTGGCGAAGGCCTCGTTCACTTCCTTCTGGAAGTCCTCCGGCGTGCCGGGAGGGAAGGGGACCGAGACCGGTTCCTTCTTGGGGCAGTCGGGTCCGTAGGTCTTGTCGTAGGGCGACGTGATGCACTTCACGCCTTCGACAGTCGCCACCTTGGTGAGGAGCGCATCGACTTCGGACTTCACCGACTTGTCGTTGACCGTGCCGCTGGTGGGTGACCACACGACGTTCGCCGAGTTCGTGTTGGCGTTCTTGGGAGAGACATCGATGAGGAAGCTCTGCGCCAGGGCCGACTGGGTGTTGGGCAGCGAGAACGAATCGTTGAACGTGCCCTTGAAGGTCGTCGCGAGGAATCCGACGGAGACAAGGGCGATCACCCACACCAGGACCGCCACGAGCGGCCGGCGGATCGCCCAAGTCGATACGCGCCCCACAGTGACCTCCTCGTCAGCGGCCCGGTCCTGGAGCCTGCGGTGACGGTACCGCCTCGGGCTAGGCTTCATGCGTGTTCACGGTGACGCGCCTCGGGCCAGACCCCTGGGAGTACGCCGCAGCCTGGGACCTCCAACGCCGCATCCACGACGAGGTCGCCGCCGGCGAGGCACCGGACACCCTTCTGCTCCTCGAACACGAGGCCGTTTACACCGCGGGACGGCGTACCGAGCCCTTCGAGAGGCCCGTCGACGGTACACCGGTCATCGACGTCGATCGCGGCGGCAAGATCACCTGGCATGGCCCCGGCCAGCTGGTGGGCTACCCCATCGTGCGCCTGCCGATGCCCCTGGACGTCGTCGCGCACGTGCGGCGCCTCGAAGACGCGCTGATCGCCGCCTGCGCCGACGTCGGGCTCGCTACCACCCGCGTTGACGGACGCAGCGGCGTGTGGGTGAGAGCCGACGAACGCGGGCCCGACCGCAAGGTCGCAGCGATCGGCGTACGCGTGGCGCAGGGAGTGACCCTTCACGGATTCGCACTCAACTGCGACTGCGACCTCACGGCCTTCGATCGCATCGTGCCGTGCGGCATCCGAGACGCCTCCGTCACGAGCCTCACCCGGGAGCTGGGGCGCGATGTGACCGTCGAGGAGATGCTCCCGCTCGTCGAGGGTCACGTAGTGCGTGAGCTCGGCCTCGCCGTAGGGTCGCTGGCATGACCGAGCGCAAGCTGCTGCGACTGGAGGTGAAGAACTCCGAGACGCCTATCGAGCGCAAGCCCGAGTGGATCAAGACGCGCCTGCGCACCGGTCCGGAGTACACCGCGGTGCGGTCGCTGGTCGAGCGAGAGGGTCTGCACACCGTCTGCCAGGAGGCGGGCTGTCCCAACATCTACGAATGCTGGGAGGACCGCGAGGCTACGTTCCTCATCGGCGGTGAGCAGTGCACGCGCCGGTGCGACTTCTGCCAGATCGACACCGGCAAGCCCGCCCCGCTCGACCGCGACGAGCCGCGTCGGGTCGCGGAGTCGGTGCGGACGATGGGTCTGCGCTACGCCACGGTCACGGGCGTCGCGCGCGATGATCTCGACGACGAGGGCGCCTGGCTCTACGCCGAGACCGTGCGCCTGATCCGCGAGCTGAATCCCGACTGCGGCGTCGAGGTGCTCATCCCGGACTTCAGCGCCAACCCGTCGCTGCTGGGCGAGGTATTCGCGGCGGCACCCAGCGTGCTGGCGCACAACCTCGAGACCGTGCCACGCATCTTCAAGCGCATCCGCCCGGCCTTCCGATACGACCGATCCCTCGACGTCATCACGCAGGCACGCGATGCGGGACTGGTGACCAAGAGCAACCTCATCCTGGGCCTTGGCGAAACCGACGAGGAGGTCGATGAGGCCCTGGTCGACCTGCATGCGGCGGGGTGCGACCTCATCACCATCACGCAGTACCTCCGCCCTTCGTCCCGCCACCATCCGGTCGAGCGCTGGGTGCCCCCGGACGATTTCGTCGCGTGGGCCGACCGCGCCCGCGCGATCGGGTTCGTGGGCGTCATGAGCGGCCCGCTGGTGCGCTCCAGTTATCGCGCCGGGAGGCTCTATGCCGACGCCGTCGCGTCCCGGCGGGTCGGCCAAGCCGCCCCTGTCGGGCATGCACGCGAGGCGAATCACTCGTCGTGAAGGTCTCCCCCATCGCGACCGGTGTCGTCGTCGCCACGCACGTATGGCCGGCCGACTCCGACATCCCCGTCGGCGTACCCGCACTGGATCTCGACTGGGGCGGGGCGGTGGGCGATCGTCATCACGGGGTGACCATGTCGTCGGACACCCGCCAGGCCGACGTCTTCCCTCGCGGCACGGAGATCCGCAACCACCGCCAATTGTCGATCGTCGACGCCGCCGAACTTGCCGAGATCGCCGCGGCGCTCAGCATCGATGAGCTGGCCGCCGGCACGATCGCCGACAACATCTGCACGTCCGGCATCCCCGGCCTGACCGTCCTTGAGCCCATGTCACGCCTGGAGTTCGCCAGCGGCGCCGTGCTCATGACGGGAGGGCGCAATGCGCCGTGCACGATCGCCGGACGCA
This sequence comes from Actinomycetota bacterium, assembly GCA_041183165.1. Classification (GTDB taxonomy): domain Bacteria; phylum Actinomycetota; class Actinomycetes; order S36-B12; family S36-B12; genus Mxb001. Next base: position 6,295 of record JBEGMG010000295.1, read on the forward strand.
TGGTGCAGGCACGCTATGGGAGTCCGGCCGAGAGGTTCCCCAAGGCGGCCTTCGATCGCAGGGGCGTCACGGCCTGGGTCGAGCGGCCCGGGGCGATCCGGGCTGGCGATGAGGTCCGGGTCCTGCCCCCCACGGGCATGTAGGCCCCTCGCTACGCTGCACGCATGTCCAAGATCCGCGGCTACCTCAGCTCCCTGCGGGAGAACTTCAAGCTCACCCGCAAGGTGCACCGCTGGGTGGGCCTGGAGATGCTCGCCATCTTCATTGGCGTGACGGCCCTGGTTGCCGTACCCG
>JBEGMG010000296.1:0-8638 GCA_041183165.1 Actinomycetota bacterium
GTGCTCGAGCGGCTCACCACCGCCAATGACCAGGGCGAGGAATACCTCACCGACGCCGTGGGCATCCTCCGCGGTGATGGCCATCCCGTCTCCGGCCTGGTGGTCGACGACCCCCACGAGATCCTCGGGGTCAATGACCGTGTCCAGTTGGCCGAGGCGGCTGCCCTGATGCGTGACCGCATCAACGATCGATGGATGCGCGCGGGGGTGTCCATGCTCGATCCCCAGTCGACGTGGATCGATGTCGACGTCGATCTCGCTGCCGACGTGACGATCCTTCCGCAGACATCGCTGCTCGGGCCGACATCCGTCGCCTCAGGTGCGCGCATCGGGCCCGGCACGACCCTGACCTCCTGCGAAGTCGGCGAGGGCGCGACGCTCATGCACACGTGGGCCGAACTCGCCGTGATCGAGTCGGGCGCCAGCGTGGGTCCCTTCACCTACCTGCGCCCGGGTGCCCGACTGGGTCCGCACGCTCGCGCGGGAGCCTTCGTCGAGATGAAGAACGCCACCCTCGGGGAGGGCGCCAAGGTCCCTCACCTGTCCTATGTGGGCGACGCAGAGGTGGGGGAGGGCACCAACATCGGCGCCGCCACGATCTTCGTGAACTACGACGGGCAGGCGAAGCACCGCACCACGATTGGCCGTCATGCGCGGATCGGCAGCGACACCATGCTCGTGGCGCCCGTGACAGTGGGCGATGGCGCCTACACAGCGGCGGGCTCGGTGATCACCGAAGACGTCCCCGCGGGCGCGATGGCCGTCGGTCGCGCGCAGCAGCGCAATATCCCGGGGTGGGTGCAGCGCAAGCGCCCCGGCACCGAATCGGCGCGTGCCGCCGACGCAGACCACGTGCAGCCCCCGACCAGCGAGGAGTCATCGTGAGCGAGTTGACCGTCCCCCCGAGCAAGCGACTCGTGCTCATGACCGGGCGAGCGCATCCCGATCTCGGTGAGGAAGTCGCTGCGCACCTCGGCACGGACCTGTGTCCCGTGGACGCCTACGAATTCGCCAACGGCGAGATCTTCGTGCGCTTCAAGGAGTCGGTGCGCGGCTGCGACGCCTTCGTCATGCAGAGCCACACGACACCCATCAACACCTGGATCATGGAGCAGATGATCATGATCGACGCGCTCAAGCGAGCCTCGGCCAAGCGCATCACCGTCATCGCCCCGTTCTACGGCTATGCCCGCCAGGACAAGAAGCACCGCGGCCGCGAGCCCATCTCCGCCCGACTCATGGCCGACCTCTTCAAGGCGGCAGGTGCTGACCGCCTCATCACCGTCGACCTGCACACCTCGCAGATCCAGGGCTTCTTCGACGGGCCGGTCGATCATCTCTTCGCGCTTCCCCTGCTCGCGGATCACATCGCCCAGCGCGTCGACCTGGATCGCATCACCGTCGTCTCGCCTGATGCGGGGCGCGTCCGAGTGGCGGAGAAGTGGACCGACATCCTCGGTGCCCCGCTCGCCATCATCCATAAGCGGCGTGATCCCGACACTCCCAATGAGGTGAGGGTCTTCGAGGTCGTGGGTGATGTCCGCGACCGGGTGTGCATCGTCGTCGACGACATGATCGACACGGGCGGCACGATCGTGAAGGCTGCTGACACCCTCTTCGAGAACGGCGCCGCCGAGGTCATCGTGGCTGCCACGCACGGCATCCTCAGCGAGCCGGCCGCGCAGCGACTTCAGGAGTCGCGCATCAGCGAGGTGGTGGTGACCAACACTCTGCCTATCCCGACCGAGCGGCAGTTCGAGAAGCTCACGATCCTGTCCATCGCGCCCCTGCTCGCCCAGGCGATCTACGAGGTCTTCACGGACGGCTCCGTGACGCGCATGTTCGAGACGCCCGAGCGCGTCCCGATGTCTCCCTGACGGGCTACCCCGGTCCCGCCCCCTGGGGAGGCCTCGGCTAGAGTCGGGGCGCTCCTCGGCGAGGGTGTGACATACGTGCACCGTGATCGACGTGGCCGCTGGCCGCACCACGCCGTGGCTGCTCCGCTCGGAGGACGTCTCCAGCGGTGGACGAGGAGGTCGCATCGTGAACATCCGCCTGGAGGCAGAGCCTCGCTCGGACTTCGGTAAGGGTGCCGCGCGGCGGCTGCGCCGTTCGGGTCGCATCCCCGTCGTCCTCTACGGCAGCGGCACCGAACTCGTGCATCTCTCACTCCCCGGCCACGACCTCGAGCAGGCCCTGCGCAAGCCGAAGGTGACCCTGGAGATCGTGCAGGGCTCGGCGACCACGCTGGCGAAGCCCCGCGATGTGCAGCGCGACCCGGTGCGCCGCTCCATCGAGCACGTCGACCTCATCATCGTCACCGCCTCCGAGGCACGCGAGCGTGCGGCGGAGGCGGAGGTGCTCGTGGCCGAGGCGGCAGCTGCTGCCGAAGCGGCTGCTTCTGCGCCTGCACCCAAGGGTCCGTCCGAAGAGTCGATGATCGAGGCCGCGGCTGCAGCTGCCGAGTCGGCCGAGTCGGCTGACTCGTCCGGCGACGAATCCTGAGGCTCTTCCGCCGCGCGCGTGCGGATGATGGAGGCGACGCCATGCAGGCCTGGCTCGTCATAGGACTGGGCAATCCCGGACCCGAGTATGCGCGGACGCGGCACAACGTCGGCGCCATGGCCGTCGAGGCCCTGGCCGAGCGATGGGGTGGCCGCCTCAAGTCCGACCGCTACACCCGGTGCGACGTCTTCGACGCGCGCTGGCAGGGGCACCGCGTCGTGCTGGCGCGCGGGAGGTCCTACATGAATGAGTCCGGCGGACCTGTGAAGTCGTTGACAGACCACTTCCATGTCCCCGTGGACCGCACGGTCGTTGTCCACGACGAACTCGACATCCCCTTCGGTGCCCTGCGCGTGAAGCAGGGGGGCGGGGACGGTGGCCACAATGGCCTGCGGAGCATCCGCAAGGTCCTCGGCACGGGCGAGACGGTCCGCATCCGCATGGGCATCGGCCGTCCTCCGGGCAGGCAGGACCCGGCCGACTACGTCCTCAAGGCGTTCAGCGGCACCCAGCGCGATGAGCTCGACCTGCTCCTCGATCGTGCTGACGATGCGATCGAGTGCGTCATCCAGGACGGCGTCGCCATGGCGCAGAATAGGTTCAACTCGGATTAGGTTCAGCTCGACCAGCTTGATGCGAACGGATACACAGGCACTACCCGACTCGACCCCTACATCCGTCTCCACCGGAGGGCACATCATGACTCGCACACCACTCGCCCAAGCGACCGACATGGAGGTCTCTGCGAGTGTGGCCGCAGAAGCAGGGCGCCTGCTCCTGGAGTTGCGCGAGGGCTTCGGGCCCGCGGATGACCGAGAGGCGGCGGACGCCCTGCGCAAGAAGGCGGATGCCACCTCCCACGAACTCATCGTCGCCCGGCTGGCGGAGGCGCGGCCCGGTGACTGCGTCCTCAGCGAGGAGGGCGCGGATGACCTCGCGCGGCTGAATGCGGACCGGGTGTGGATCGTCGATCCGCTGGATGGCACGTGGGAATACGGCCAGGGCCGCGTCGACTTCGCTGTGCACATCGTGCTGTGGCAGGCGGATCCGTCGGCCCCGGGCGGTGGCCGGCTCAGCGCCAGCACCGTCGACCTGCCTGCGCAGGGCCTCGCGCGCCGCTCCGATGACGTGCCCGTTCCCATGAGGGGACTGCCTCAGGATCGACCCGTGCGCATCGTGGCGTCGCGCACTCGCCCGCCCGCGGTGCTCGCCGACGTGGTGGCCGCGCTCGATGCCAGCCTGCGCGCGCAGGGGCATGCCCACGGAGTTGAGGTCATCGACGTGGGATCCGTCGGCGCCAAGGTCAATGAGATCCTCTCCGGCCGGGCCGAGGCCTACGTGCATGACACGGGCTTCTATGAGTGGGATGTTGCCGCCCCGCTGGCTGTCGCACACGCTCACGGCCTCACGGCATCGCATGTCGACGGCAGCCCGGTGAGCTTCAACCGCGAACGCCCCTACGTCACCGACCTCCTCGTGGGGCTGCCCGACTTCGCCGAGCAGTTGCGCGCGGGGATGCTGCGCGCATCCAGAGAGTGACGCTCAGGGGCCTCACGCAGGCACTCGGCGGCATCCCCGGCATCGCCGAGGCCGTCGAGCGTGCGGTGCGCGGAGTGGATGGCGTCCATGTCACGGCTATCCCTGAGGTGCGGCCCGCACTCATCGGCTCCGTCGCATGGCAGATGCCCGACGAGAATCGTGTGCTCGTCGTCACGGCGACTGCTCGCGAGGCCGAGGACATCGCCGATGCCGTGGAGGATCAACTCGGTCCGGGGAGCGCTGTCGTCTTCGCCTCGTGGGAGACACTGCCGCACGAACGCCTAAGCCCGGCGGCCGACACCACGGGAAGCCGCGTCTCCATCCTGCGCCGGCTTGCCCATCCGGAGCCCGGCGATCCGCTGCGGGTGGTCTGCGCGCCCGTGCGATCGGTGCTGCAGCCGCTCGTCGGCGGCCTCGCGGACCTCGAGCCCCTGGTCCTCGAGGAGGGCGAGGATATCGATGTCGATGCGGTGGTGGCCGAACTCGTCCTGCGCGGATACTCCCGCGTCGATCTCGTCGAGCGTCGCGGCCAGTTCGCCGTGCGTGGGGGCATCCTCGACGTCTTTCCCACCACCGCCGAACATCCGGTCCGCATCGAGCTCTGGGGCGACACGGTCGAGGAGATCCGCGACTTCTCCGTAGCCGACCAGAGGTCGCGCCAGCATGTGGGTCGGGTCGCTTTGCATCCGGCACGCGAACTCCTTCTCACCGCCGAGGTCCGTGCGCGTGCCCGGGCATTGGCGTCGACGCATCCGCAGGCTGCAGACGTCCTCGACCGCGTCGCCGAGGGACTCGTCGTCGATGGCATGGAAGCCTTCGCGCCGGTCCTCGTCGACCGCATGGAACTCCTTGTGGATGTGCTGCCTCCCCGGTCGCTCATGCTGCTGTGCGATCCCGAGCGGATTCGCTCGCGGGCCGAGGATCTGGTGCGCACTTCGCAGGAATTCTTGGAAGCGTCCTGGCATGGCGCGGCTGCGGGAGCCGCGACGCCCCTCTCGGTCGAGGATCTCGATCTCGCTGCTGCGGCCTATCGCTCGGTCGCGGAGGTGGAGTCGGCTGCTCGAGCACGCGGGCCGGTGTGGACCACGGATGCCTTCGCGCAGGAGGGTGATGATCTCGTCGTCGACGCGCGGCCCCTGCCGGATCGACGCGGCAGCCTTCCCGAGGTGCTCGATGACATTCGTTCATGGCGCGCGGACGGTGACCGGGTCATCCTCCTGGCCGAGGGACCGGGATCTGCCGAACGCATTGCCGCCTCACTGCGCGACGAGGGAATCGCAGCGACCTGGCGCGAGGACGTGCCCGACGGCGCAGGCCAGGATCAGGGCGTCCTCGTCGCTGCAGCACGCTGGCAGGGAGGATTCGCCTCACCTGACGGCCGCATCGTCCTGGTGACGGAGGCCGACCTCTTCGGGCAGCGCTCGCCGGTGCGCGATGCCGCACGGATGCCCTCGCGACGGCGTCGCACCATCGACCCGCTGCAGCTCGTGGCCGGCGACCTCGTCGTACACGAGCAGCACGGGGTCGGCCGCTACGTCGAGATGGCCCAGCGAACCGTCGCCGACGCGACCCGCGAGTACCTGGTCATCGAGTACGCCGCGTCCCGGAGGGGGCAGCCGCCGGATCGCCTCTACGTCCCCACGGATCAACTCGACCAGGTGACGCGCTACGTCGGGGGCGAGGCGCCGGCACTGAGCAAGCTCGGCGGATCCGACTGGCAGCGCACCAAGGCTCGGGCTCGCCGCGCGGTGCGGGAGATCGCCGATGAGCTCGTGCGCCTCTACGCCAAGCGGCAGGCGACGCCGGGATACAGCTTCGCACCCGACAGCCCGTGGCAGCGCGAGCTCGAGGATGCGTTCCCCTTCGTCGAGACACCGGACCAGCTCGCCAGCATCGATGAGGTCAAGGCGGACATGGAGCGCTCCATGCCCATGGACCGAGTCATCTGCGGTGACGTGGGCTACGGCAAGACCGAGATCGCGGTCCGTGCTGCCTTCAAGGCCGTGCAGGATGGCAAGCAGGTGGCGGTGCTCGTGCCCACGACCCTGCTGGTGCAGCAGCACTTCCGCACCTTCACCGAGCGCTATGCACCGTTCCCCGTGAAGGTGGCCGCTCTCTCCCGATTCCAGACCGATGCCGAGGCCAAGCGCACCCTCGAAGGACTCGCGGACGGCACGGTCGACGTCGTCATAGGAACGCACCGCATGCTCACGCCCCAGGTCCGCTTCAAGGATCTGGGCCTGCTCATTGTCGATGAGGAGCAGCGCTTCGGCGTGGAGCACAAGGAGCACATCAAGGCCCTGCGCACATCGGTCGACGTGCTCACCATGTCGGCAACTCCGATCCCGCGCACTCTGGAGATGTCGCTCACCGGCATCCGCGAGATGTCCACCATCCAGACGCCCCCGGAGGAGCGGCATCCGGTCCTCACCTATGTCGGCCCGTACGACGACCGCCAGGTGGCCGCGGCGATCCATCGCGAGCTCATCCGAGACGGCCAGGTCTTCTTCATCCACAACCGGGTCGAGTCGATCGATCGTGTGGCCGGGCGACTGCGCGATCTGGTGCCCGAGGCCCGCGTCGCGGTGGCACACGGGCAGATGAACGAGCACGAGCTCGAGCGCATCGTCCTCGACTTCTGGGAACGGCGCATCGACGTGCTCGTAGCCACGACGATCGTGGAGAACGGCATCGATATTCCCAATGCCAACACGCTCATCGTCGACCGTGCCGACGCACTCGGCCTTGCCCAGCTGCACCAGCTGCGCGGCCGCGTCGGTCGCGGCCGCGAGCGCGGCTACGCCTACCTGCTCTATCCGGCGGAGCGCCCCCTCACCGAGACGGCGCACGAGCGCCTGGCCACGATCGCGCAGCACTCCGACCTGGGATCGGGCATGCGAATCGCGATGAAGGACCTGGAGATCCGCGGCGCGGGCAATCTGCTGGGCGGCGAGCAGAGCGGTCACATCGCAGAGGTGGGGTTCGACCTCTACGTGCGGCTGGTGGGCGAGGCCCTTGCGCACGCGCGCGGCGATGTCGACGCCGCTCCACTCGAGGTCAAGATCGAGCTGCCCTTCGATGCCCACATCCCGCACGACTATGTGCCTGAGGAGCGACTGCGCCTGGAGGCCTACCGCGGCATCGCGACGGCGGTGAACGACGCGGACGTCGACGCCGTCTCGGAGGAGCTCGTGGACCGCTACGGCTCACCTCCGCCCGCCGTCGAGACGCTGCTCGCCGTGGCGCGCCTGCGCGTGCGCGCTCGCGCTGCGGGTGTGGGCGAGATCGTGATGGCCGGTCCCCGCGTGCGCTTCCACCCCGTCGAACTGCCCGAATCCCGGGAGCTGCGCCTCACGCGGCTCCACCCGGGGACGCTCCTGAAGCCCGCGGTCCGTACGATCCTGGTGCCGCGTCCGCCCGCTGGTTCGACGACCGATGCCGAGCTGGTGGAGTGGGTGCGAGGGGTGCTCGACATCCTCGACCCGCCCGAGGGCGCGGCATGAGACATCAGTCGGTGCGTGAGCACGCACGAGGGAACGGGAGCATCGTGACCACGATGAGGCGGCGAGGGATCGTGACGTTGGCGGTCAGCCTGGCGCTCGGTGCCAGTGTGACGTTGGCCGGCTGCGGAGGCCTCGGGGATGCGGGATCGGCCGCCACCGTTGGCGATGCTCAGATCTCCACGCAGACGCTCGCGTCCGACACCGAGGCGATCCAGCAGGAGCGCGGCGGTACGCCGGGGGCGCCGGACTCTGCCCTCACCCTCGGTGTCCTGCAGCGCCTCGTCATCACCGAGCTCGTGGACCAGGCGTCGACTGCCGCCGGGGTCACGGTGACTCAGGGCGAGATCGACGCGGCCCTCGCGGATTACGAAGCACAGCTGGGTGGCCCCGAGGGAGTCCGGGCGGCGTTCCTGGAGAGCAATGTCCCGGCGTCGGGCATCGAGGGGCAGGTGCTGCTGTCGCTGCAGGTGCAAAAGCTGGGCGTCGTGCTGGCCCCCGAGGCCGCCGACGCCACGGGGCAGCAGCAGGCCGTCGTCCAGTACGTCACCGGCTTCGGCCTGCAGGAGGGCATCACGGTGAACCCGCGATTCGGCACGTGGGATCCCGGCACCTTGACCGTGGGTCCGCTCCCGAGCGACCTGTCGACGACGGTGCAGGTGGAGGATCCGCTCGCAGGGATCCTCCCGGCTCCCTAGGCTCACGCCATGGCGGAGTCGGGTGACGGCCTCAGCGAGCTCGTCGCCGTCATGGATCGTCTGCGCTCCCCGGGCGGCTGCCCATGGGATGCCCGGCAGACGCATCGCAGTCTCGCGGAGTATCTCCTCGAGGAAGCCTATGAGACCGTCGAGGCCATCGAGTCCGGTGACCGCGATGACCTGCGCGAAGAACTCGGCGACCTCCTGCTGCAGGTGGTCTTCCATGCGCGCATCGCGCAGGAGGACGCGGAGGATCCCTGGGACATCGACGATGTCGCCCGCGGCATCGTCGCCAAGCTGGTACGCCGCCACCCGCATGTCTTCGGCGATGACAGCGATGCCGTCACGACAGCGGACGACGTGGAGTCGCGCTGGCATGCACTCAAGGCGCAGGAG
>JBEGMG010000297.1:0-3983 GCA_041183165.1 Actinomycetota bacterium
GAGTGCCCCAATACTCCGTTGGTGCTGTTGAATGGACTGGCCAGCGGCTCCGACCAGCTCTGCGCAGGCTGGGCCGAGGAGTGGACGACGGAGCAGGGGCCTTGGCGCGGTGGGCGCCGCCTGATCATCGTCGGTGTACTCCCGATGCCGCTCGAGGAGTTCACGCGCGACTTCAGATCGCGGGACGAGCGGGCCGGATTGCAGTCGGCTCTTGATCGTTGTGCCTACTTGATCGAGTTGCCAGTGGAGGGCATCGAGGCGGCAGGCCGTGACGCGATGTACGACCAGCATGCAGCGTTCATCGCTTCCCAGAGTTCAGTGGTCGTTGCCTTCTGGAACGGCGAAGAGACCCCGAAGCCGGGTGGAACCGCCTCGGTCCTCCGGCGTGCGCGGACGGGCTCCTGCAAGGTCGCGCAGAGCGCCTTGGGGCTGGAAGTGCTCAGGAGTTATGCCTATCAGGTCCAGAAGTCCTCGTTGATGCCGGACGGCACGTATGCGCTCGAGAGCCAGCCTGGGCCTTGGGTGGTTCCGTGGCATTGGATCGCCATGCCACGCCGCAGCGCCCCGTTCGTGCCCGGGGTCGGATCGGGGTCGCCGCTGCAGCCCTGGATCGATCGGACTTCTGCTGGTGATCCGGCATGCAAGGAGTGGCAGGACATCCTTGCTGAGCGAGAAGTGCTGAATCTCAAGCTCGCCAAGGGCAACCGGCGCGGTCGAAGGCCCGGGGATGCGCTGAACGACGTCATCATGATGAACCCGTTGGACGCGTTCCGGCAGAGGTGCGCCGGCCTCGATCGGCTGAGTGGGCGGGAGAGGACGGCGCTGAAATGGAGTGGGCTCATCGAGGTCATCGTTCTGTGCCTCGCGATCCTCTCATTCAGCATCGTCACGTCATTCGGCGACAACGATTTCGGAAACCCCGACGGGGGCTTGTCGAGAGGAACTGCCGCGCTCCTGATGGTCGCCGGGCTTGGCCTGCTGGTCTTCTGGCTGGTGATCTGGCGGCGCGCCGCCCGCCAGAAGCTCGAGTGGTGGATGGCCTTGTCCCGCACGATCGTGGAGTGCCTGCGCGTCCAGGAGGCGATTGCCCATGAGCGGCATCACGAGCAGGTCGGCAACTGGATGCTTGCCAGGACGGCGGCACAGACCAACCCGCTCAGGAGGCTCCTTCACGCTGCCAACCTCGAACTGCTGTGGCTCGATGCGCGGGCTGAGCCCGTCGATGCCGACGGCACCCAGGCCGACGGCGCGATGGCATGGATCCGTGGCCAGATCGCCTATTTCTCCAAGGCACTGAAGGAAGGCAGTCCACGAAAGCGCCTTCAGCGGCGGTTCCGTGCAGTCAAGACGTGCAGCAAGGTGTTGGTCCTCGTGTCCTACGTCCTGCTGCTGGCGGCCATCTGGCACGACCGCTGGCCGTTGCTGGGCGTAGGGCAGGAGTCCTGGATCGACGCACTGTCACTGGTCGTCGCCGCCTTGCTGACGGCAAGCCTGGCGGCCGAGTGGATCGAGGGCATCCTGCCCGTCGAGGAGGAACTGAAGTCCTTCGGCCACATGGAGGGCATCCACCGTCGTGCCGAAGCCGCGCTCTTCGGACATCCGGGCCTGCTGCCGGGTGACCCTGAACGGAGGCGGCTCATCAATGATCTGGGCAAGGAGGCGATCGATGAGTGCTCCGAGTGGTTCGTGACGCACAGCGAACGCCGCAACGAGTTCCGGATCGGCTGAACCGCTCTGGGATGCAGTAGACTGTCCGGTCCATGACGGCTCGAGCTCACGTTGAAGTCCGCATCGATGCTTCGGGCTACGCGGTCGAGGCAGGCGACAAGGTGTTCCGGGGGCCCACCGCAGGTTCGCTCACGTGGTCGATGCCGCAGGGCTGCCACGAATTGCTGCGGGCCCTGCTCTGGGATGAGTGGCTGATCGATCTGGCTCCGGGGGAGCACGACTGCACGACCATCCATCCGGATGACCTAGACGATTTCGAGCTCGATGGGGCATCGGAACATCCGGCGTACAGAGCGGACGGTTCCCCGTGGCCCGCGCCGCGCGCCGGATCGGGTGAGGTCCTGGTTGGCTGGGTCGACATCGACCGGGTTGACGGGATCGAGGTGAGCAGTCAGGCGGGCGCGTCGGAGTTCGCGACCGTTGATGAACTGGCGGTATGGCTGGGCATGACGTTCGGCCCGATTGAGGTGCCGGAGGCATTCCAGGACTGGGAGGTGCCCGACTTCGCAGCTCGTGGCCTCATTGTGATCGCCCAGGAGCCGGATCCCGCGATCGTCACGAGCGAGGCCTGGCGGATGCTGATCCAAGCCACGGGCTTGCCGTCGCACCTTCGTCATACCGCACGGCAGTTCGACCTCGTGCTCGTTCCGCCGGCCCGGGTGCTGGTTACGTTCCGCACCGAGGCAGGAGCCCAGCGTCGCCGGGTACTGGAGGTTGCAGAGCCCTTCTACGCGGCGATCCCGCGGGAGGGCCAGCAATTCGGCCGCTGCGAAGGCTTTGCCATGCCGACGCCTGCCCAGTGGGCGCTTGCAGTCGGCGCGGCCGAGGTCTGGGCCAATCGCGGCGGTAGCCCGGTTGGTGGACGCTGGCTCATTGACCGACCGTGTCCGGTGCTTCCGGTCGGACTTTCGGTTGACATGTTCTAGGTCCCGCCGGATCAGGCGATCCAGGAGGAGGGATGCACATGCTTGCCGGGGCCCGAACTGACCTCGATGCGGATCGAATCATCTGGATCGACGTAGATGGCCGTGCGTCGGTCCCAGGAGAGGCAACGAACGAGCCCCTTGAAGTCCGGGAGTGAGGCAAGCCAGGCAACCGCCGCTTCGCGCGAGCCATGCTCAGGCGGGAGCTCCAGCGTCACCCACACCGCGGGCATCATGCGAACCGAGGCGGTTGGCGCGACGGGCTCATCGGCCCATCGGGTCCACGCATCGAACTGGTCCTTCCTTGCGGAGTCGAGACGCTCCTCGAGGATCTCGGGGGTGAGCCCCAACGCACGACCCACGCGGATGATGAGGTCGTCGGTCGCCTTGCCGCGGGACTCCAAGGAAGCGATCCGGCTTCCAGCGTCGGCGGGATTGCTGAAACCAGCGTGCGCTGCAAGTTGGCCGGGGCTCATGTTGAGCGCCTCGCGTTGCAGACGGAACCAGTGCCCCAGACTGTAGACGGGACACGCAGGAGCACGCTCGTGGTGGGAGGCCAGGATGGCGCCAAGGGATGCTGGATCTGTCATGGGATGCACCTCAAGGGATCATGGGTGGGTATGCCGCGTCGAAGGTCGTGCATGCGTCATCACGGCGTGTTGGGTGACGAGCCGGGTGCGGGCGGTGGTTCCGGGGTTTCTGGCGCCTCCGGCGCTTCGAGCTGCCGCGGCAGGGCATTGACCTGCTCCGCCGAAGCAAGCACGTTGGATGCTGTCATGTCGGCGACGCGTTTGGCACCCGGCAGCAGGCGCGACTCGAACGAGCCGACGGCCTTGTTGTAGGCCTCCGTCGCCTTGAGGAGGTGGGGTCCGATCTTGCCCAGATACTCGACAAAGGTGTTCAGGCGCTTGACCAGCTCCTTTGCTTCCTTGCCGATTGTGGCGGCATTCTCCGCAAGCGCCACGTTGCTCCAGTGCATGGCCACGGTGCGAAGCAGGGCCAGCAGCGTGCTTGGGGTGACCACCAGGACCTTCCTTTGCATGGCGTCGGCATGCAGGTTGGGGTCCGTCTCGAACGCGGCGGTGAATGCGCTCTCGACCGGGATGAAGAGCACGACGAACTCGACCTCACCTGCCACGGCGGCGGCATAGTCGCGGTCGGCAAGGGCATGAACGTGCTTTCGCACGGCACCGGCATGCGCTGCCCGCGCGGCGGTGCGCTCGGCATCGGATGCCGTGGGCTCGATCGAGGCGAGGTACGCGGCCAGCGGCACCTTGCTGTCGATCGCGATCTGCCGCTTGCTGGGCAGGTTGATGATCATGTCCGGGCGCA
>JBEGMG010000298.1:0-5943 GCA_041183165.1 Actinomycetota bacterium
CCGGCGGGCATTGACGGCGATCTCGGCCACGGCCCGAGTGAGCAGGTCGAACGTGCCGTCGTCGACTGGCAACTCATCGACCTGGATCACGGTGAGACCCATAGGTGGATCGGGCACCAGAACCCGAGTTGCCGGGGCCTCACCCATGCGCTCGAGAAGCCAGGGGATCTCCACTGAAGTCATGTCCATGACCAGGGTCCATGCTTCCTGCCGCTGATCAAGACGTAGGAGGACCACGGCTGCAGCGAGCCGCGCCTGCACATTGCGATGTAGTGCCTCGGCCACATCGCGGTCGAGTTGGCGCGCCTTGTCGAGGATTTCAACGCGACGGCGCTCTTCGCTCATGAGCGCATCGTTCGCTCGGTCCAAACGACGTTGGGACTCGACCACGAGGCCGTAGCTGACCGTCATGAGCAGGCCTGGGACCGCGTAGCGATAGGTCAATCTCGGGATGGTCAACAGCCACTCGCCGAGTCCAGGCGGGAAGACCGAGAAGGCCGTGGCGACGCCGGCAAGGGCGAACGCCGAAGAAGTAGCGATGAGGAACCACTCGCCAAGCACACGGCAAGCCCCGCGCCAACTTCGACTCGGCGGACGGAGTCGGTCGAGGAGCACGGTCACGCCGATGGGTGCCGCAGCGGATGCTAGGACGGCGAGAACCACTCCGAGGGAGAGCGGCCAGCGGTAAATGACGAACTGGAAGGGAGCGGCACTGAAGCTCAATGCCGTTACGAGAGCGAGCCTGGTGGGCAGCGGAACGGTGAGGAGGTCTCGCATCCTGTACCTGGTCCGGTTGATCGCCGAAGTCCTTCGGACCGAGCCCCCGATGTCATCCGCGGCCGCCTGACCGCGTAGCGGCACCACCACGATCCCGGAGCGCAGTTCGCGAACTCCCGCTGCTGCCTGAACGGCATCGAGTGTCGACATCGTCACCGGATGCACGGACACCTGCAGCTGCCTACCCCGGATCGCGAGGGCGACCCTCGACGCGCCAGTTTCCAGCAGGCTGGAGCGGATCCAGCGATACACCTGGAGCCGGACTTCCTCGTCGAGGAGGACGCCGTCTTGGTCCATGCGCTCGACGGTTGCCGTGACGTCCACCACGATGTCGGGACGCAGCGACCGGATCGCTGATACGAGTCCCAGTCGCACGCTGACTGGATGCAGCACATGAGCGAGTGGTCGCAGCCGGACTTCGATGAACTCGTCGAGCCGGTCGGCCAAGTCGGCATTGGTCATCGGTGGCGCTTCCCGCACGATGTCTTCTAGTGGACGTGCCACCTGAGTCGAGAGCATGCGCAGGGACTCGGCGCGGAGATCGTGCTCCGCCGCCTCGATCATTTCGTTCGTCTGCCGGGCGAGAAGAAGTTGATCCTGGGTGATTCCGTCGACGATCTTTGTCGTGTCGACACCGTCACGGACCTGCTGGACCACCACGGCGGCGATGAGCACTTGGATGGAGCGCGTGGCCACGTAGAGCAAGGTCAAGACGATGGGCTGGCCCGTCGGTCCATGGTCAACAAGCAAGGCAACCATCAGCGAACCGCTCACGCAGGCTGCACCCACGTAGATGACGAGCGCACCGGGAACGCCTCGCCACCATGCTGAGCGCGAGCGAGAGACAAGCCACCGCGACACCAGGATGATCAGGATGGCCGAGACAAGCCCCGCAGGGATAACGACGGCGACTTCAGAGATCGCCGGGGCATTGCTCGCGATGGGGTTCGTACGACGGATCAGTGCAGCGCCGAGCACGTCACCCGGGGTGACGATGAGGAACGGCCAGACACTCAACCCCAGTCGATCAAGGCGCAGTCCCCTCACAACTACCCCTCAGACGGTCGTGTAGTGGAGACCGTATGCCTGAGGTAGACCAGCACACACGCCACGCGCGCGTTGTAGCCGTCCACATCCTTGGGAATCGCCAGCGCTGCGATGATGTCGGAGACCACCGACTCCACTGTGCGGACCGACAGGACCAGATCGTCGGCGATTCGCTTGTTGGACCAGCCATTCGCCATGAGCGACAGCACATCCACCTGCCGCGGCGTGAGGGCTGATAGAGGACCTACCTGCTCGGGGACGAGTTTGCGCGTGAGCGCGGAGTCGATCACCATGCCGCCGGCCGCCGACTCCCTGATCGCCAGGGCCAGCTGGTCGAGATCGGCGACCGACGTCTTGAGGAGGTAGGACCACCCGCCTCGCACGTCCTCCGGCAGGCTGGCGAGCAGCCCCGGCATCGCCAGATTGCTCAGCAGGACCACACCCATCCGACGATTGCGCCGGCGCAGATGCACCCCCAGTTGGGTGCCATCTGCCCCGGGCCCGAGGTCGACATCAGCGAGGAGCACGTCGATGTCGTCTGGGCGTAGAGCGGCAGTGAGCTCCTCGGCCGATCCGAAGGACCCCAGGACACGCACATCGGGCAGTCGCGCAATGAGACCGGTGACGAGCAACTCGCGATAGAGCGGCTCATCCTCGACCACGGCGACGCGCAGTTCGGTGCCCATAGCCGCAGTATGTACCGGAGGGCGTGGCCGGCGGCCCGAGATGCCCGCGGCACCGTGCTAGCCCGGTGGTGAACATCTCGGCGCACTAGGCTCCGCGCTGGAGGTTGCGCATGGGAATCCCGCAGCAGGGCCAGTCTCCTGTGGACATCGCCGAAGCCTTGGCGGACATCCGCAGGCAGGACCCCCCGATCCACGGCGGTCGCGTGCTCGCCTACGTCTACGACGCGGGGGTCGCGGAGTCCATGTCGGCGGGCCTAGCGGCACTCGGTGCTTTCGCTGAGGTCAATGCGCTGGATCCCACAACCTTCCCGAGCGTCGCCCGCATTGAGAACGACCTCGTGGGGTGGGGGCTCGACCTCATGCAAGCACCCGCTGGGGCCGCGGGTGTCCTCACCAGCGGGGGCACCGAGTCATGCATCCTCGCTGTCCTTGCCGCGCGAGAGCGCTGGCGCCGCGCCGGAGGCGTGGGTACGCCGGTCATCCTGCTGGCTGACACCGCGCATCCCGCGTTCCACAAGGCCGCCCACCTGCTCGGCGTCGACGTGCAGACGGTGCCCGTCGATCGGAAAACCTTCAGGCTCACTGACGACGCAGTAGCCGAGGCACTCGAGGTGTCAGGGGATCGCGTCGCGCTCGTCGTCGTGTCGGCTCCGTCCTATGCGCACGGTGTCGTGGATGATGTCACGGGCATTGCCGCCGCGTGTGCGGCTCGAGGAGTCCCCTGCCATGTCGACGCCTGCATCGGCGGCTTCACGCTCGCCTACGCACGCCTGGGTGGCGAGAGCGTTCCCCCGATGGACTTCGCCGTCGACGGAGTCACCTCCATCGGCATGGATCTGCACAAGTACGGCTTCTCTCCCAAGGGTGCATCGCTGCTCCTCTTCCGCGATGCCGACCTGAGGTCGGGTACGTACTACGCCTTCTCCGAGTGGCCCGGCTATCCGGTCGTCAACACGACATTGCAGAGCACCAAGTCCGCCGGACCGATGGCCGCCGCGTGGGCAGTGGCCCATGCGCTCGGGCACGACGGCTTCATCGACGCCGTGCGCCGTGCGCGAGAGGCCACGCGTCGCATCGCCCTGACAGTGGAGTCGATTCCGGGTATTCAGGTCGTCGCTTCGCCGGACTCGACGCTCATCGCCATCGCTGGCGAGGGCGACGACCCGATCGATCCCTTCCGCTTGGCGGACGCGATGCGTGGTCGTGGGTGGATCCTGCAGCCTCAGCCGAGCCTCGGCGATCTGCCCCGCACGCTCCACCTCACGGTTCAGCCGGTGTCGCTCGACAGCATCGACGCCTTCGAGGCCGACCTTCACGTCGCATGCGACGAGGTTCGCGGGCTGCCGTGGATTGACGTGACGAGTGATCTCGAAGCAGCATTCGCGGCTCTTCCCGACCTGACCTCCGGCGGCCCCCTCCCCGAGGAGATGGCGGGGGTGCACGCGCTCATCGACGCGCTGCCGCCCGAGATCCGCGATCCTGCTCTGAGTGCGATCTTCGCCGGGCTCTTCACTGCGCGCCGCGGCTGACCGCGGCCACCCTCGGCTCCGGTCCGGATAGCCGAGTCCTATGCTTTCCTTCGCCCGTGAGGGCACGCCGCCTTAGCTCAGGGGTAGAGCAACGCACTCGTAATGCGTAGGTCCGGGGTTCAAATCCCCGAGGCGGCTCCGAAGGATTCCCCACGATCCACCGCGTGCAGGAAGTCCAGGACACCCCGCGCGTAGGTCTCGCGGTCATCCCACATCGCCATGTGACTGCCCTCCGGGCAGTGGAGCAGCCGGCCCTGCGGGAGAGCTTCCGCCATCGCGCGCATGTGGTCAGGGGCCATCGTGTCGTGCTCCGCGCTGATCACGAGCGTGGGGACATCGATCGACGGGAGGTCCCCGAAGCGATCCCAGTCCACCAGGAGCCCGCTCGCGCCGAGCTCGCTCGGCCCTTGCATGGGGACGTAGACGGCCTGGTTGATGTGGCCGAACGAGCGGGTTACCGGCTCGGGCCACTGATCGGCTGGCATCCGCAGCACGTGGTGCACGTAGTGGTGCTCCATGAGCAGCTCCTCGTACTCCGGGTCGGAGAACTGCTCGCTCGCCTCGAGCTCCTTGATCCGGGCAAGAGCGGCCTGGTCCATGGACGGCATGAAGATCTCAGTCGCGTAGCGGTTGTACTCCGGGATCGAGGACATCATGTTCGACACGATGAGGCCCTTGAGGTGCTCACCGTGAGTCAGCGCGTACTCGATGCCCAACAGAGCACCCCACGAGTGGCCGAGGATGAAGAAATCATCAGGGCCGAGGTCGAGGGCGACGCGGACCTGCTCCACCTCGTCGACGAACCGGGGCAGATTCCACAGCGAGGGATCGTCGGGCTGGTCGCTGCGCACCGAGCCGAGCTGGTCGTACTCGATGACCTCGACACCGGCAGCGACGAGATCCACCGTCAATCCCTCGAAGTACTCCGCCGATGCGCCCGGGCCGCCGTGCAGCAGGAGCAGGCGCGTTCGCGGGTTGCTTCCCTGCGTGTTGGTCCAGACAGTGAAATCCCCGGAGGGGGTGCTGATCGGGATTCGTCGCTCGGCCATGGGGCTCACCCTTGCGTGCCGCCTCGATGGCCGCAACACCGATCGTTGCCCTGGTCATCATCGCCTCGACGGCAGGAAAGTCACTGGATGGCGGCGCCCACGCACCTGGCGCCCCGTCCCCTGCCAGGATGTGCCCGTGTCGGTGCTCCCCTCAGCACATGGTTCCCGTGTGGGCTGGTTCGAGGTCTTCTACGACCTCGTTTTGGTCGCGGCGGTGCTCCACGGGAGCAATCTCTTCGATGAGGATCCCTCGCTCGCCAAGGGTGCATGGCTCGCCATCACCCTGCTGCTCCTGCTCACCATGTGGCTTCTCACGACCCTCTCCTTCAACGCCGCACCTGAGGATTCGACCCTGCGGCGCCTGCTCACTCTTGTCCAGATGCTCGCCCTCGTCATCGCATCCCTCTCCGTCTCGCGCACGGGAGGCCTGAGCGATTCGACGGGTCTCATCGCACTCGGCGCGGCCTTCGCTTCGGTCGCGGTGCTCTATGCGATGAGGTCACGACGCGGGGGATCAACCCGACACGGCGCCACCATCGTCGGCTGGTCTACCGCCGCTGCAGCACTCGTGTGCCTCCTGGGTGCCCTGCTCCCCGAGGGCTCGGGGCCCTTCTGGGCTCACCCGCGCACGTATGCCTTCGGTCTGGCACTTGCACTGGGCCTCCTGCCCCTGATCACGGTTTACCTCAAGGAGCTCGAGTCCACTGGCTCGTTGGATCGAGAGCACATGACGGAGCGAATCGGACAGTTGGTGATCATCTCCCTCGGCGAGAGCTTCGCTGACCTCATTCTTGCTCTCGGTGCGCTCGACTCCATCCCCAATCCGCCTTACCTCGTGCTGACCTTTGTCGTCAT
>JBEGMG010000299.1:0-2570 GCA_041183165.1 Actinomycetota bacterium
GGGTACGCCCCCCGGGGCGGGGACACCCCCGGAGCATCCGGCGTACCGTGGGGGGATGAGCGGTTCCCTCCCCTTTGGATTCGGTATGCCCGACGACGGGGGCGAGCGACCCGGCTTCGACATGAGCCAGTTGGGCGCCATGCTCCAGCACCTGGGCCGCCTACTGGAGTCGGGCGGCGACGGCGCCGTCAACTGGGATCTCGCTCGCGATACCGCCCGCCAGGCGATCGTCCAGGCCGGCGACCCCTCGGTGAATGACGCCGAACGCCGCGACGTGCTCGCAGCGGTGGATCTCGCGCAGGTGTGGCTCGATCCCGCGTGCACCTTCCCGGCCTCATCGGCATCCGGCGCGGCGTGGAGTCGCTCCGAATGGCTCGAGGCGACGTACCCCGCCTGGCAGCGCATGGTGACTCCCATCGCCGAACACGTGCAGTCGGTGATGTCCGCGATGCCCGCTCAGGGTGAGCTTCCCCCGGAGCTCGCCGCCATGCTGCCCGAAGGCACGCCTCCGGAGACGCTCGCCATGATGGCGCCGCTCATGGGCATGGCGCGTCAGCTCGGCTCCGCCATGTTCGGGATGCAGATGGGGCAGGCACTGGCCGCACTCGCCGGCGAGGTCGTCGGCGTGAGCGACATCGGTGTCCCTCTCACGAACGACGGCCGACCCGCTCTTCTGCCGCGCAACGTCGCGGCGTTCGGCGAGGGGCTCGACGTGCCCGCGGGCGATGTCCGGCTCTACCTGGCACTTCGCGAGTGCGCGCATCAGCGGCTCTTCGCGCACGTGCCATGGCTCGCCCCGCGCCTCGACGGCGCCATCGACGCCTACGCCCGCGGCATCCGCATGGATCCCGAGCGCATGAACGAAGCCATGCAGGGAATCGACCCCGGCGCCCTCGGAGACCCCGACCGACTGCGCGAACTCATGGGCTCGGATCTCTTCGCCCTCGCCGAGTCCGAGGAGCAGCAGGCCGCCCTTCGTCGACTCGAGACGCTGTTGGCGCTCATCGAGGGATGGGTCGACGACGTCGTGACGCAGGCCTGCGCTACGACACTCCCGTCGGCGGAGCGTCTCGGCGAGGCGATGCGTCGACGCCGGGCGGCGGGCGGCCCGGCCGAGCGCACCTTCGCCTCGCTCGTCGGCCTGGAGATGCGCCCACGAGCCCTGCGCGAAGCCGCTGCGCTATGGCGCCAACTGCGTGAGCAGCGCGGCACCGAAGGCCGCGATGCCCTGTGGGCGCACCCGGATCTCCTTCCCGACGCCGACGATCTCGCCGATCCCAGCGCCTTCCTCGCGGGCGAGCCATGGGATGGCTTCACGGCCGATGACGCCTGATCCCCTGCATCTCGACGCTGTGCGCGTGCTCAGTGACTGGTCGGCGCCGACTCCCGCCCAGGACGTTCTGCGACGGGACTACCTCTCCTTCCTGGACGTGCATCCCGACGCCATGACACGCGGCAATCGAGTCGGCCACCTCACCGGTAGCGCGCTCGTCGTCGATCAAGGACGCGAGGCGGTGCTGCTCACCCTGCACCCGCTCGTCGGTCGTTGGCTGCAGCTCGGCGGACATGTCGAGGCAAGCGATGCCACGCTCGTCGACGCCGCGCGACGTGAGTCGATCGAGGAAGGCGGCATCGCCACCGTCGACATCGACGCCCGCCCCCTGCGGCTGGACCGTCATCGCGTGCGCTGCCGCGACGGCCGCGGCGGCGAGGACCTGCTCGATCACCTCGACGTGCAGTTCCTCGTCCTGTGTCCTCCCGCCAGCGTCGAGCAGCGCTCGAGCGAGTCCCTCGACCTGCGCTGGTGGCCGTGGTCAGCTCTGCCCGACAGCACCGACGACTCGGTCCGCGCGCTCGTGCAGGAAGCCCGCAGCCGACTGGGTGCCTGAGGACTGTCCCCATTTTTGGTCCACAGGGGGTGGATGGCGTCGGCCCACGTCAGGCCGGCGCGCTGAGGGACCGAGGGATGAAATCCCCAGGGTCGTCCACCGACTCTCCCCAGGTTGCGGCCCTGTCATCCCCAGTTCTTCCCCAGAACTACCCACAGGCGACGTTGACGGGCACTGGACGGCGCCCTACGTTCTCCCGCGCAGCCCCCGGGATAACGGGCCACGCGCGCGAGGGGAAGTCGCGCGCGGCCAAGCGACCCGGGGGCTTCCCCATGGGCTATCGAACCCTGGCGCGCAATGATGACCGCTCGAAATAACCCTATTTCGGACATTCTTCCCCCGACACGGGAGGTAAGCCCCGGGTCGGTCCCCCCTTGGGGCGCTCGGCTGCCCTAGGGTGGCGACGCCGCCCCTAAGGGGCAGGTCCCCGCCAGGGGACCGGTGAGGCACCGCCTCACAGGAACGAGACGAGGAGGACGGCCCATGGCCGAGTCGTACACGGGTGAGGCGTACTGCGTGAAGTGCAAGGAGAAGCGCGAGTTCACCGGCAACGTCGAGGAGACCAACGGTCGGCGTTTCGCCAAGGGCATCTGCCCGGTCTGCGGCACCAAGGTGACCCGCATCCTGGGCAAGGCCTGACGAGTCCACACATCATCGACGGCGCCGACGAGCCCAGGGCCG
>JBEGMG010000300.1:0-4869 GCA_041183165.1 Actinomycetota bacterium
TCCGATGGCGGGCGAGTCGGCGGCCCATGCCTCAGCGGGGACAGTCCCCCATCCGGTGATGGACGCGCCGGTGCCATCGACCTCGAGGTCGAGGATGTTCGCCTCGCCGATGAAGTCGGCCACGAAGCGAGTCACCGGTCGCAGGTACACCTCTCGGGGCGCGCCGACCTGGACGATCCGGCCCTCGTTGAACACCGCGACCTGGTCGCCCATGGACATGGCCTCGTCCTGGTCGTGGGTGACGAGGATGAACGTGATGTGGGTCTCCTGCTGCAGGCGCTTGAGCTCCAGTTGCATGCCGCGTCGAAGCTTCAAATCAAGCGCGGAGAGGGGTTCGTCGAGCAGCAGCACCTCAGGTTCCTTGGCGAGGGCGCGAGCGAGCGCGACGCGCTGCTGCTGGCCCCCAGACAGTTGGTGGGGTCTGCGGCCGCCCAGGCCGGAGAGCTTGACGAGGTCAAGGGATTGCTCGACCTTGCGGGCGATCTCCTCCTTCGGCAGATGGTCCATCTGCAGACCGAAGGCGATGTTCTGGGTCACCGTCATGTGGGGGAAGAGCGCGTAGGACTGGAACACGGTGTTGACGCGCCGCTTCCACACGGGGACCGAGTCGATGCGTTCGTCCTTGAGATAGATCTCGCCGGCATCGGGGGACTCGAGCCCTGCGATGCACCTCAGCAGGGTGGTCTTGCCACAGCCGGATGGCCCGAGGAGCACCATGAACGATCCGTCCGCCACATCCAGGCTGACATCGTCGAGGGCCCTGACCTCGCCCCCCTCGGGCGTGGCGAATGCCTTGCTCACCCCCTGCACGCGCAGCGCCGGGACGGTCTCAGTGGACACCGCTCCTCCTCGACTACCGGGGTTGACCCGGCCGTTGACTGAGCGCAGACTAACGGCGTTAGGTCATCAGCGGAAGGCTGTGATGACACCGTGATCTTGGTGGGGAGTTGCCCGTGACGGCAGTCCCGACGCGAGCGGCCGTCACCCAGGAGCGGATCGCTGCGGAAGCCCTCGCCCTCCTCGACGAAGGCCCCGACGAGACAGTCCTCACGATGCGGAGCCTGGCGGCACGTCTAGGCGTGCAGGCGCCTTCCCTCTATGCGCACGTGAGCGGGATGGATGAGATCCACGACCTCGTGCACGCCCTCATCAACTCCACCATCGACGTCTCCGTGGTTGAGGGCTCTGTCGATCTATCCGATCTTGCTGAGTTGGGGCGGCGCTACCGGCGTGCCTATCGATCCCACCGTGTCGCTGCGTCCATCATCGTGTCGCGAAGCGTCAATCGCGATCACGCGCTGCGGGTTTACGAGGCGATCGCATCGTTCCTCACTCGGTGCGGTGTCCCGCAGGATCACGTCATGCCCTTGATGGCACTCTTCGACAATCTCGTGTTGGGCTCAGCCGTGGAGCCTTTCGAGGCTGCATTCACGGGCGCGTCCGATGACTACCTGCCCCACCACCCTTTCCTGGCGCGCGCACTCGAGGCAGCTGATCGTGCCGACGTCGATGAAGTGGCATTCGAGTGGGGGATGTCGGCCTACCTCGCGCAGGTGAGGACGGTCGCTGCTACTCCGCGATGACGCGCATGCGTTCCACGGCAGGATCCAGGCTGCCGCGAACCCAGCCGTAAGGCGAGGCTGCAGTGGAGCGGAGGAACTCGACGATGGGTTCGGTGAGGATCTCCCCGGGAAGGATGTTGGGCACCCCCGGTGGATAGGCGGCGAGCGAATCCGCGGAGATGCGTCCCACCGCCTCGGCCGCGGGCACGGACTCGGTCGGGCTGAAGTAGGCCTCTCGCAGATCCATGGCCCGGGTGCTGAGCGGCGGCAAATGGATGGCGGGATGCTGGCCGAGGTCCATCTCCGGGAGTTCGTGAAGGGCCGCGATGAAGTGGTCAACGTCGAGTCGACTCCCCGCACCCACGAGACCGACGATGCAGGAGTCTGTCGCCATTTCGACGTGGATCAGATTGCGCTCCTCGAGCAACCGCCGGGCGACGTAGCCCGGAGTGCCGCCCGAGCGTGTGTCAACGACGATGCGCAGCGGGTCGAGTGCGATGACGTCCGGTGCCGCGTGGATGGAGGGATCCGGATCGATGAATCGGCCTCGCTCGTTGAGCAGGGCCCGAGCGCGCTCGAGGTCCGCAATGCTCGCCCCGATTCCGTCCAGTCCGGAGCTGCAGGTCGCGGCGTGCGAGATCAAGTGATGCGAAGAGCAGGGCGGAGGGGCTCGTGGTCTGCACGGTCGTCATCGCCCGGTCGATGAGCGGCTCGAGGAGATCGGCATAGGGCCCATTGGCAAGGTGGAGCATGGCGGATTGCGTGAGGCTGCCGCCGAGCTTGTGCGTGCTGGAGATGACCAGATCGGCCCCGCTCTGGAGTGCCGAGCGGGGGAGCTCGGGGTGGAAGCCGAAGTGACTGCCCCAGGCCTCATCCACCACCAGGGGGATCCCGCGGTCATGCGCGACCTTGGCAAGCGCGACGACGTCCGCGCAGGCACCGAAATAGGAGGGCGTGACGACGTACGCCGCGACGGCATCCGGATGCGCGGCGAGTTGTGCTTCGAGGTCCCCGGCCGTGACGCCGTGTGCGATACCGAGCGCAGGATCGATCGAGGGAAGCACGAATTCCAGACGCAGTCCGGCGAGGATGGCTCCGTCGATGACCGACGTGTGCACCGAGCGCTGCACCACCGTCGTGCTGCCCAGGGCGCGCAGGGCGAGGCATGCGACGTGGTTGCCCTGGGACGCGCCGTTGGTGAGGAACCACGTGCGGCGCGCTCCCCAGGCCTCGGCGGCCAGTGCCATCGCCTGCTGGAGCGGGCTGGGCTCGGACGATCCCGGCTCCGGCAGGTCCACGCCCTCGGTGAACATCGGGATGTCCATGGCGAGGACCTCCGCGCCGGCGAGCGACGTCAGGGCCCGGTGGCGCTCCGGCTGGTCCTGGTGCCCGGGGACACCCAGCCGCGTCCAGTCTCCCGCCGCGTTGCGGTGGAGGGCGTCGGCGTAGGGAGCGGGGGGAACCTCGGTCACACCCCTATCCAATCGTTCGGACCCGTACGGCCTGAGGGGACCCCCGGGCTCAGTCGCGGGGAACGATCTGCCGATTCCGCCCCGCTCCCTGGGCTGTCTGGACACAATGAGGTCCACACGTCTACGTGAGGAGTCCCATGCGCACCACCACCCGCCGCATGCCGAAGGGCCTGATCGCCCTCGGTGCCCTCGCGGCCAGCTCGGTCCTTCTCGTCGCCTGCGGCGGGGGAAGCAGCACCACCACCAGCAGCTCCGCAGCGCCCGCGGAGTCCAGCGCCGCTCCTGCCGAGTCCAGCGCGGCTCCGGCGGAGTCAAGTGCGGCCCCGGCTGCCGTCGACGGACTCCTTGGCCAGATCCTCGAGACCGGGGTCCTGCGTGTCTCGACGGACCCGGCTTACCCGCCGCAGTCGTCGTACGACGAGGCGACAGGAGAATGGCAGGGCTTCGACATCGACGTCGCGAATGAGATCGCGACGCGCATGGGCGTCGTCACGCAGTGGGAGACGCCGTCGTGGGATGTCATCACCGCGGGCAACTGGAATGACCGATGGGATATCTCGGTCGGCTCGATGTCCATCACCGAGGAGCGCGCGCAGGTGCTGGACTTCTCCGAGCCCTACTACTTCACCCCGGCGGGTGTTGCTGTCGCGGCTGACAGCGACATCCAGTCCATCGATCAGCTCTCCGGCAAGCGCATCGGCGTCTGCGGGGCCTGCACCTACGAGTACTACCTCGATCGCACGCTGGCCATCCCCGGCTTCGCCTTCGAGTTCCTCGTCCCTGAGGACGTCGAGATCGTGACCTACGACACCGACACCACGGCAATCCAGGACCTCAAGCTCGGTCGCGTCGACGCGGTCGTCTCGGCCGTGCCGACCCTGGAGGAGGCGATCAAGAAGGGCAAGGAGATCCGACTCGTCGGGGAGCCGGTCTTCCTGGAGCCACTCGCGGTGGCCGCCGACAAGAGCTCGTCGCTCTCGGTGACGAGCCTGATGGCCGAGATCAACTCGATCATCGCGGTGATGCACGCCGATGGCACCCTCAGCGAGCTGTCGATGAAGTGGTACGGCGTCGACATCACCAAGGGCCCGGGCGCCTGATCGTCGATGCCTGATTCGTCGACCCGCGAGGCCGTGCCGCATCAGCGGCACGGCCTCGCGGAGTCAATAGAGAGGGCGAGTCTCGCCGTTCCCTTCCGGCTCAAGGTCGCCATCGTCTGGGCGGTGATCTTCGCCCTCCTTGCCTTCGCGTTCTTCCGCAGTGGCTTCGATGTCGCGTGGATGATCGACAAGGCGCCCGCGATCGTGAAGGGCGTCTGGGTCACCGTCCTCTTCTCTGTCATCGCGATCGTGGCAGCGACGATCCTGGCCCTCCTCGGTGCCTTGGGCCGCATCTCCAAGAACCCCATCGCGTATGGCATCAGCGGCTTCTACACGTCGTTCTTCCGCGGCACGCCCCTCATCGTTCAACTCTTCCTCTGGTACCTCGCGCTGCCGCAGTTGGCCATCGGCCTGCTGCCGGAGCCCTATGCATCGTGGTTCATCTGGCCAGCGCAGGTCGCCGGTGTCGTCGGCATCGCGTTCAACTACGGCGCCTACATGACGGAGATCTTCCGCTCAGGCATCGAGGCGGTGCCCCACGGTCAGACCGAGGCAGCGGACGCCCTCGGCATGTCCTACGGACAGCGCATGCGACGCGTGATCCTGCCCCAGGCGATGCGCATCGTCATCCCCCCGACAGGCAACGAGTTCATCGCCATGATCAAGGACACCGCGCTCATCGGACTCCTCGGCACCACCATCCTCTGGGCCGACCCCTTCCGCGTCGCCCAGCTC
>JBEGMG010000301.1:0-2531 GCA_041183165.1 Actinomycetota bacterium
CAGGACGCTGCTCACGCGCGACGTCGCGTGCACGTGCGCCAAGCTTTGCCTCATTGCGGAACGTATCGATCCTCAGCGCCCACGCAAGGTGGGCTGCCCAGCCCGTCGGGGTGCCGACATCCCCGACGCCGACGGTGACGCTGTCTCCCAGGGCGACGAGCGTCGACATGTCAGACCCAGGCGCTCACACGGTCGCCGTGCAGATCCAGCATGGCGGAGATCGTCCGCGACCACGGAAACTCCTCCGCCCGTTGGCGGGCGGCACGACGACGTCCTTCGGTAGGCCGGAGGAGCAGGGCCATGACGGCCGTGGCGAAAGCCGAAGGCTCGGGGGCAACCGACTGCCCTGACGCACCGGAGGCGATCTCGACGAGGGCGCTGGTGCGCGATGCCACCACGGGGGTGCCGCTGGCCATAGCCTCGAGCGCTGCCAGGCCGAATGTTTCGATCGGTCCGGGGCTGAGGACGGCGTCCGCAGAGGCGAGCATGGCGGCGAGGTGGTGCCGGTCCGCCACGTGTCCGAGGAACGTCACCGGGAGGCCAACTGCCATGCGACGGACCTTGGACTCCCATGCCCCTGTCCCGACAACGACCAGTCGGGCCCTGACGCCGCGTTGACGGAGTTGCTGCAGGGTCTGCACAGCGAGGTCAGGTCTCTTCTCTTTTGACAACCGCGTGCAGGTGACGATGAGCACGTCCGAATCTCCGCCCAAGAGAGTGCTCCTCAGTTCATCGCTGCGCCGGGCGGGAGCGAAGGTAGTGAGGTCCACGCCCAGCGGCACCCGAACGACGTGCTGGGCGCCGATACGCTCAAATTCCTCGGCAGCGAAAGCTGTCGTCGCGACGATGCGGTCGAAGCGATGCATCGAGCTGCGGTTCCACGCATCGGCAAGAAGTCTGTGGGGCATCCCGGGGGGAGTGAATGCCCGGAGGACGCCATCCACCCTCTCGTGCGCCCACATCACGGCCGGCACCCCTGACGCCGACGCCCACCAGCCGAGTGGACGCAGAGTGAGCCGATCCGCAACTTCAAGAGCGTCCGGCCTGATCTCATCGAGGAGCGTGCAGAGCATGTCGACGTCAGTAATGGCTCGGTAGCCACCAGAGCGCGGAATCGCTCGCGCGGGGACTTGGACGAGCGTCCCCCACGGACAATCCGTGCGGCGCAGGGCACGGCCCTCATCGGGAACGATGAGGATGGCCTCGTGTCCACGACGGGCATAGCCATCCGCCAATGCCTCCATCGTGGTGCGCAGGCCGCCGCTGGCCCGAGAATAGAAGTTCGCCACCTGGACGATTCTCATGATCCCTCCTAAGCCACAGTCCGCAATGGTTCGTCTGCAACCCCCGTGAGTCGGCGATAGTGCGCGAAGAGTTGATCACCGACGCTCTCCCACGTCCGCGTCTCGACACCCTCGCGGGCACGGCGTCCCATTGCGCGGCACTTGGCGTGATCACCTGCAAGATCTAGGACACGCTCGCGCAGTTCATCGAGGTCTCCCGGCGCGTATAGCCAACCGTTGCGGCTCGATTCGACGAGGTCGATTGGGCCGCCGGCGCCGACAGCCACGGCTGGTACACCGGAGGCCAGCACCTCCTGAAGGCTCTGACAAAAGGTCTCGTGTGGTCCCGTGTGCACTCCTATGTCGAACGTCGCGACCGCACGATTCAGGTCCTGACCCTGGAGGAAACCGAGAAATGCAGCACCGGGCAGGAGTCTCTCCAGCCGCGCACGCTCAGGGCCGTCTCCGACGATGACGAGTCGGATGCCCGGGGTGTTGTGCAACACACGTAGGTCCTCGATGCACTTCTCGGGTGCCAGTCGCCCGACGTAGCCCACCACAGTCTCGCCACCCGGTGCCCACTTCTGCCGCAGCACAGGGCACCGGTGACGCGGGTTGAAGCGCTCCGCATCGACCCCACGGGGTAACAGGTGCACACGTGGGATTCCCTCTCGACGAAGTTGCTCCATTGAGGCGCGGGAAGGGACCAGATTGAGCTGAGCTGCGGAGTGAATGGCTCTGAGTCGCTGCCAGATCGGCGCAGCAAGAGGCGCAAATCCATATCTCGTGACGAAGGCAGCGAGGTCCGTCTGGTACGCCGCCACTACGGGCACGTCGAGAAGCGACGCGGCTCTCACGGCCGGGAGCCCGGTGAAGAATGGGCTTGCCAGGTGGACGACGTCCACGTCGTACTCCGCCAGCAGGCTCGTGATGTGCCGCGTCGTCGCGAGCGAGACGCGCACCTGCCGATACCGGGGCGTTGGCAGGCTCGCCAAGGCGTGGACGGGGGATCCGGCGTAGCTCTGGGGCGGCGGTGCCCAGCGTGAGGCAGGAGCGAGGACCACCCCTTGGTGGTGGTGCTGCTGGAGATGCTCCAGGATCCTCAGGACGGAATTCGACACGCCGTTGACGTGCGGCAGAAAGGACTCCGCGACGATGCCCACGCGCATGGGTGGAGTGCATCGCGGCGAGAGATGACACCCGTCATCATCGACATTAAGTGCCGGCAACGAACCCGTGAAGGTTCAG